>DATNPK010000044.1 GCA_036703275.1 Coleofasciculaceae cyanobacterium
TCAACGCAGCATTAAATATTTTAGCGGTCGGGCAGACCGTGTTTGCTTGTGGATCTGGCTCTAGCGGGGATGTGTCTTTGACAGATTTAGCTATCCAGGGATGAATCAAGAATCCCACTCATTCATGTGTGGGAGTGTCAAGATTAGCGTTAGATTTGCCACGCCTGAGGACGTATCTTTAATCTATAAATTTATTCAAGAGAAAGCAGACTTTGATCGTAGTGTAGGAGCATATTCAGGGGTAATTGCCACTTCTGAGGACAAGATAAGCAAAACAATTTTTCGCCATAATCCTTTTGCTTATGTTCTTTTTGCTGAAGCGGATCGAGATGTAATTGGATTTGCACTGTATGGATTTAGATACTCTTCCTTTGCTGGACAACCGAGTATTTAGCTAGACGATCTGTATATCGAGCAAAACATGAGAAGCGAAGGTGCAGGAACTTTATTAATGAATAAATTACAGCAAATTGCTGATGAGAATAACTGCACTCATTTAGCATGGACGGCAGATGCTAGAAATATTCGCGGATTAAAGTTTTATCGACGCTTGGGTGCTGAAGTTAGCGAACAAAAGGGCGATCGCTGTTTGTTTAAATGGACTCGATCATAAATAAATTATCGATCTTCAATCAATCGTTACTACTCAGATATAAAGCATTAAGTGAACACTCAAGCATCAACCATTAAGCAAAAGCTTACTTTAATTCAGTTAGCGGATTCCTTTTTTCCTTCTGGATCTTATACTCTATCCCATGGCTTAGAATCTTTAATTCAACAAGACCAAATACAGCAGCCTCAAGATTTAATCGCCTTTCTACAAATACTTTTAGCCAACAAAATTTCCACCTGCGATTTAGTAGCTTTGATTCATGCCTATCGCGCTAGTGCAGCAGATGATTTAGAACAGGTAAAACAAGTAGAAGCGCGACTATATGCTCAAACTTTAATCGAAATCACCCGAAAAACTCAGATCCAAAGCGGACGAGCATTACTCATGGTGGCACAGTCTACCTGGCAACATCCACAATTAGAAACTTTAGAGCGCTCGCGTGCTTTAAATCAATTCTACTGTTTGCATCCTATAGTTTTCGGTGTGGTAGGTAGCATCGCTGGTTTAAATTCAACCGATACCGCCGTAGCATTCCTGCATGGTTTTGTTACAGGAGTGTTAGGCGCAGCAATTCGTTTAGGAAGTTTAGGACATTTGCAGGCACAACAAATACTTTTACAATTAGCACCAGATATCGAGGCAGCTTACCATACAGCAGCTTCGATCGAGTTAGATGAAATGTGGACTTGTACCCCGACAATCGATCTTGCCCAGATGCACCACAGTAAACTAAGCACCCGACTATTTGCCAGTTAAATTACAATCAATAAAGCTTGATTACCAAACTGAAAGTAATGCCCCAAGAATCGTTATGTTCCTGTGGAAGTAAAAAGCAATATCAATACTGTTGTGGAATGTATTTATCTGGTAACAAGAAACCAGATACAGCAGAAAAGCTCATGCGATCGCGCTACACTGCTTTTGAGCGAGGTAATATTGACTATCTTATTGAAACTCTGCATCCAGATAAGCGACAGCCTAATGACGAGCAAGAATTAACTAAAAGTATTAACCATACCCAGTGGTTAAGTTTAACTATAATTGAGACAAAAAAAGGCAAAAAAAATGATGCGACTGGCATCGTAGAATTTGAAGCAGTTTATCAAATAAATGAGCCAGCACAACTCCACGAACGCTCTAGGTTTATTAGAACTGATGGACATTGGTTTTATCTAGATGGTGATATTTTACCTGGAACAATACCCAAACCAAAAGAGCCATGTTGGTGCGGTAGTAGGAAGAAATACAGGCAATGTCATGGAGTTTAATTGATGACGACAATCTATATCATTATCATTGCTCGAAAACATTTAAAATGTAGTACTTTTAGGTATTTACATTCACTACTAATTATTCCCTTTAACTAAATAAACAGTCCAACATCGACAGCGAAAAATTCAGCTAAAGCTTTTGCCTGGGCTTTGCTAATACTGCGTTTACCATTAACTACTTCTGAGACAACACCTCTCGAACCAATTACACCAACTAAGTTTTCTTTGATTTCATTTGATTCCATTAGATGTAGCAGCATAGAATGGGGCGTTCCCTCGCCCAGGGGATAATTTTCGTTCTCGAATTTTTCGATTAAGGTAACTAATAATTTGAGGATCGCATCTTCTTCTAAACTTCGATTGACTTTGTGTTCTAATTCCTGTGCCAATTCAATAGCGCGATTGCGAAGGACGCGTTAGCTAATCCTTTAGGGCTAGCCGAAGGCATCGTTTTCTGCCTCGGTTTCAATAACTTTGGGTTGATATTTAGCTAGTAACTGGACGTAGTCTGAGGGGTTAATAGTAAGGGTCATTTTTCCATTTATCCTTGTCGTATTCAGCGTGAGTCAGAATGTACTTGATATAAATTCTTTGATGCTCATAAATAATATTGACAATTAAACGATAGCGATTCAATACTTCTCGTTTAAGCTCAAAATCAAGTAAAGTAAGAATTATTTTGGGAAGACAGAAAAATTGCAACGCCCGAGAATTCTCGTTGATTAGCCCGTCGGTGGAAGCGTCAGAAGTTTTCCAAGCAATTCAAACAGTAATCATTCCAGAAGCGATTGAAAACTCGTTATAAATTTCTGTACCAAATAAACTAGAGTTCAATTGATACAAACTGATAATCGCAAAAATTGGCTGTTGAAACCTTCACTGTGTAAAGATTACAACGCTAAGGCTGTAATCTTTACACTTGCTGATACCGCTGATTAACTTAACATTGAGATAAAAGGCGATCGCGAACTTTGAAAGATATAAGGACTAAAAATGACTTAAATTGAGCTTATAGGTAGTCAAAAAAGTTTTGGGAGAGTCATTCATTATGGTTCTACATCGTCAATCAATCAAACCCATCCCATCTCTCACCAAAGAAATAGCCACAAAAGCTTTTCCCAAAGGGAATCTTTACATGAGTCTGAGAGATGAATTAGGTACATTTTATGATGATGAGGATTTTGCCTAACTTTACTCGGATGAAGGTCAGCCAGCATTAAGACCCTCTAGTTTGGCTTTGATATGTGTGATGCAGTATATGGCTAATTTATCTGACAGAGGTGCAGTTGAAACTATCGCTGCCCGTATTGATTGGAAATATGCTTTGGGACTCGAATTGACTGACCCTGCTTTTGACTCCTCACTCTTAAGTTTATTTCGTTCTCGATTGTTGAATGGTGGAAAAGAACAACTTCTACTCGACAAGCTTTTAAAACGCTGTCAGGAACTCAAGCTAATTAAAGTCAAAGGAAAAGCTCGAACCGATTCCACTCATATCTTGGCTGCGATTCGTAATCTCAATCGCCTTGAATTCGTTGGTGAAACATTACGTTGTGCTTTAAATGCTTTAGCTATAGTTGTTCCAGAGTGGTTGTCAAATATAGTCACCCAAGACTGGTTTGAACGTTACAGTAAACCAGTTGAAGAATCTCGTTTACCTAGAGGAACAGAAGCTCGAAATGATTATGCAGCAATAATCGGACAAGATGGCATGAAAATCTTAGAGGCTATTTGTAATGAGCAGACTACACCGCAATGGCTCAGAGAGATTCCTGCAATAGAGACTTTGAGATATAGCTTGGATACACCAATACTGGATTAATAACGGTCAACTTTGTTGGCGCAATCACAAAGATTTACCTCCTGCGGGAAGTCACAGCAATTCCCCTTATGATACTGAAGCTTGTTATGGTAACAAACGACATACTTCTTGGCTCGGTTACAAAGTACATCTAACTGAAACTTGTGATAAAAAGCAAGTTCATTTAATTACCAATGTTCAAACAACACAAGCCCACTCTTTGCGATGTAGATCAAACTGAATCCATTCATCAATCTTTAGCTGACAAAAAATTATTAACATCTGAGCATTTGGTTGATGCGGGTTATGTTGATGGCACTTTGTTAGTTGAGAGTAAGCAACAGCATGATATCGAATTAATTGGACCAGTCCGTGACAACGTGAGTTGGCGCAGTCAAAAAACCCTGATGCTTACGATCTTAGTCGATTCAAAATTAATTGGAAGACCAAACAATCTACTTGTCCTCAAGGAGTTAAGAGTAACAAAAAGTGGAGTACTCATCAAGACCAATGGGATAATACTGTCATCACGATGAAGTTTCCCAAAGGTTCTTGTCGAGAGTGTAAATTTCGTCACTTATGCACCCATTCTAAGACTGAACCTAGAGAAATCAACGTTAGACCTAAAGACGAGCATTTGGCTATTGTTAAAAGACCAAAGCAACAAAAAACTAAAACATGGTCAAAAAAATATAATCAGCGTGCGGGAGTTGGAGGAACTATTTCTCAAGGTATTCGTGGTTTTGGTTTACGAGAATGTCGTTATGTGAATTTAGATAAAGTCCATTTACAACACATATTTACTGCGACTGCGATGAATGCGGTTCGTTTATTTGCGTGGTTTGAAGGTGTTCCTTTGGCTAAAACTCGCATATCTTCTTTTGCTAAATTAGCTCCTGATTAATAGAGACGATCTTAGATTTTGGAGAGCGCTTTTTTGGCTTTTGTTAAGTTCCTCAGCAATATCAGCAAGTGTATAAATTACAAGCCTAAGAGTGTAATCCTTTCACGGTAAAAGTTTCAACCGCCTATTTTTGCAATAACCTGTTTGTATCAATTGAACTTTAGTCTATTTGGTACGGAATTTTTTGGGTTGTGTTGCAAAAAGTTGTTGAGGACAGAAATCTCGTTGAAGAAGGAATTGACTAGGCAGCTATTTCAAAGATTTCAGCAATGAATTTCACCCGCTCTTTGACGGCTCCTTTGTCCACATTTTTAATTTGACCTTTGCGGATCATATTCATAATTTCGTATCCCCTGATTGTTCGTCGCGCCGTGTTGAATGAGCCAAATCCCATAGCTGGTTTAACTAATCGTTTTATACTTCGATGATCTTGTTCAACAATGTTATTCAGATACTTTTTCTGCCTTAATTTCACTTTTTGAGACAACTCTTTGTCCGCTTTGAGTTCATCTATTGCTTTCGGATAAGCGGCATTCTTATCTACAGTAATCATCCTTGGGCTTTGAACATGAATGGCTTTCAAGGTTTTGCGAAAAAAACGTTTGGCGGCAGCAGCGTCGCGCTTAGCACTCAGCAGAAACAGAGAGAGTATTTCCAACTGAATCAACTGCTCGATATAGATATTTCGGCTTTCCCTTGACTTCAATATATGTTTCGTCCACTCGCCATGAATCATTAGTTGCTCTCAAGTGAGGTCGGCAACGCCGATCTATTTCTGGTCCGTATTCTTGGACTCACCGAAACACTGTTGTGTGATGCACATCCATTCCCCGCTCGTTCATTATTTCTGCTACTTGGCGGTAACTGAGCGGATAGCTACAGTACCAGCGCACACAACGCAGAATGATTTGCGCTTGATAGTGCCGCCATTTGAAGGGGTTGGACTTGGACCATGAGAGTAGGTGAAATTGAGTTACAGGTTTTTCAGCTTACCACCTCCTCTACTTTTTGCAACACAACCAGATTTATTGCTTTTAGCCCGAACCGATAAAGTTTCTAGTTTTGAATTTGAAAGAATTAATTTGACAACTCTACTTACAGACTTGGTTAATTTATACAAACCCCAAGCACAAACTAAACAAATTGAACTCAAAGCTGAGATTGAAAGTGACTTATGGTTGAACGGGGATAAAGCAAAATTAGCAAGAGCCTTTACTAATTTGATTCAAAACGCGATTCAATATACTCCTGCTGGGGGAGAAGTGCAAGTTACTGGGAACAGAATCGGTAAAGAACTAAATCTAATTCGACATCGGAATCAAGTGTCAAGGGAAAATTAATCTTGCTACCAGGAAAAAGTACGGAAAGTTCGGTAGAAGGAGTTAGGCTGAGATCTAATTCTGCTGCTAGTTGTTCGACCCAAACTAAACCGTTAGAAAAGCGTCCTTCAAAATACGGTGGGCTGGGTGGAGTAAGCGGAATGTCTACATCAAAAAGCTCGTCAAATGGTTGAGAAGCTTTAGTTGCATTGAAGATGTTTCCTGGATCGGAAAGACTATCGCTAAAAACGTATGTATAATTTGTCGAATTTTGGTAATTCGTCAACATCGAACTTGTTATTATCTAGAACACTACTAATTTGATTGTCAAACATACTAGAACGAACGAATTAAATTGGCAGATGAGCTTTAGTCTCGACCATAATACTAAAGAATAGAGATGTCTAAATACTTTTAGTCATAATTCGATATGAATTTTCAAGAAGCTTGTGCTAGTTTTACTTCTCAATCTTGCCAAATGGTTGCCCCCATCTGCTCCAGTTCTCTTTGTTAAACGGTGACTGCCATCTAAGAATCAATTCTCGCTCTAGCTTCGCGTCGTCCTTTAGGAGTCATGCACGGGCAAGCGCTTGGAGCGTAATCGCCTGAACATTTAACTCAAAGGCTGACAAAAAGAATCAGCCCTGGCTAAATAAACCAGGACTCGATTGTTGAGAGTCTAGAAAACGATGATGGTGGTGGGAATCTTAGTAGCCGTAGCTATAAGGAATGTACTGATTT
>DATNPK010000045.1 GCA_036703275.1 Coleofasciculaceae cyanobacterium
ATTGAATAGTAAAAGAAATCTGGTTAGGACACAATTTATTTAACCCGATGACCAGCTTGGTCTTCATCACTCTCTGTACGGGACAAAAAAGAGAGGGAATGCTTGCAAAAGTACAGATGAAAAGGGTTTGATTAAAAGTAATACCAATTTAAATTGAATATATGACAGATAGACTAAACTAAAAAAAGCAGTTAGCTTATTGTGAATGATGGTAGGAGTAAGTTCAGTACAAGTAAAAGAAAGTTTAGAAGAACTGGCAAAAAAACTACGCCAAGCAAAAACCCCAAGGGAAAAAGAGAGGTTACAGGTACTAAACTTACTCAAACAAGAAAAAGCACCGAAGATTAATGCGATCGCGAACTCGTTAGGCAAACATAGAGGTACAGTACAAAGCTGGTTATCCAGATATAAAAAAGAAGGAATAGAGTCGATGCTAGAAATCAAATCATATCCTGGAAGAGTACGAATAATTCCTGGCTTGGGCAGAAAGAGCTTTAGAAAAACGGTTACAAGAACATAATCATGGCTTCGCTAGTTATGGAGCAGTGCAGCAGTGGTTATCAAAAACTCTAGGAGTAGAAGCAGAGTATCATGCAGTATATCAAATGACCCGCTATCGACTCAAAGCAAAGTTGAAGGTAGCTCGCCCTGAAAATAACAAGCAACAACAATGCCAAAGAGAAGCATTTAAAAAAGCGCACCGCCCGCGCTGAGGTTTCCTCAGCGTATAGGACGGAGCAAGAAACCTTGGTGACGATCTCCAATTGTTGAGTCAGTACGATCGACAAGTTCGACAAAATGAGCGACCAATTCGTTATTTTGCACTCAGATGAGAGTCGTTTCGGGTTAAAAACAATTATCGGGCGATTGATTACGGGTTGTGGAGTTAAACCAATTGGCAAATGGCAATGGCTCTTCAAAGCTTTTTGGCTCTATGGGGCGGTAGAACCAGCAACAGGAGAATCTTTTTTTCTTCAGTTTTCTCATGTTGATGCTCAGTGTTATCAACGATTTTTAGATGAATTTTCTCAAGCGTACCTAGATAGCCTCAATATTCTTCAAGTAGATAATGGTCGGTTTCATATTAGTAAGGATTTAATTATCCCAGAGAATGTTGTTTTGTTGTTTCAACCACCGTATTGTCCAGAACTTAATGCGATTGAGCGTCTGTGGGAATATCTCAAGGCTGACCTTAAATGGTCTTCATTCAAAACTCTAACGGAACTACAAATTAAATTGGACGAACTCTTAGCAGAGTTAACTCCCAAAATCATTGCTTCACTGACTGGTTATCCATTTATTTTAGATGCCCTATCTGTCGTTAATACTATTTAAATTGGTATTATTCAAGTACTTGACCTGTCTGAGTTCGGTATCTTCAGGTAAAATGCTAGACTTCTTGAGCAGCTCAATTGCTGGCGGATAAGAAGGATTCTTATCGACATTGATGGCGAGACAGGCGGAACTTGCTTCCGCATCTTTAATCGCCATGTTGATTACTCTTGGTTCTTGAATATGAGTCCGTTTAAGTACTTTGAGTCAAAAGCGTTTAGCCGCATTGGTATCTCGTTTTGCCGTCAAGAGAAAGTCCAAGGTCTTACCTTCACTGTCAACGGCACGAT
>DATNPK010000046.1 GCA_036703275.1 Coleofasciculaceae cyanobacterium
ATTGAATAGTAAAAGAAATCTGGTTAGGACACAATTTATTTAACCCGATGACCAGCTTGGTCTTCATCACTCTCTGTACGGGACAAAAAAGAGAGGGAATGCTTGCAAAAGTACAGATGAAAAGGGTTTGATTAAAAGTAACTATATGCGAAGCGGTATCCTTTAGGACACTCCAATCAGACCCTATGAATCAGATTAACCTACTTCGACAAACTCTGAAGCCTTATTTGAAATGGCATGGCGCACGTTTGAATTTTCTCGCTCTATTTTTGATTGCTTTGCTGAGGGTAAAAACAGTAAATTTGACTGAACTGGCGACAGGTTTTCGGTCGCCAGCGCAAATAGACTCTAGCCTCAGCAAATTTGAGCTTGATTATGCCGTAATTGCCAAAACAATCGTAGGGATTATGGATATACCGCAACCGTGGGTTTTGAGTACAGACAGAACCGAATGGTCGTTTGGGTCAACCCGCTTCAACATTTTAATGTTAGGAATAGTACACGATGGTGTTGCATATCCTTTGGTCTGGGAAATGCTGGATAAGAAGGGTAATTCTAATAGTAATGAGAGAATGGATTTACTCGATCGTTTCTACCAGATTTTTCCTGATGCTCAGGTAGCTTATCTGACTGGCGACCGAGAGTTCATCGGTAAACAATGGTTAACTTATCTCTTAATCGAACCGACTATTCCCTTTCGATTGAGAATACGTCATAGCGATCGCATTAGTGATGGAAAAAAAGATCTTAGAGCGTCGATTATCTTTGCTCATTTGAAACCAGGTCAAACTCAGATTTTATCTGGTCGTCGATGGGTATGGGGGCGTTCGGTTTATGTTTCTGCTTTACGTTTGGACAATGGAGAATTACTGATTGTTGTTTCTCCTGACTTTTGCCAGACTGCTATTTCCGACTATGGAAAACGATGGGGAATTGAAACCTTGTTCGGAATGTTCAAAACCAGAGGATTTTGTCTTGAATCTACTCATTTTACTTACTCAGAGCGATTAAGTAAGCTCGTTGCTCTAATGTCTTTTGCTTTATGCTGGGCAATTAAAATGGGTGAATGGTTACATCAATATCAGCCAATTAAAATCAAGAAACATGGAAGATTAGCCAAAAGCATACTTCGCTATGGTTTAGATTACTTGCGGTCAATTTTTACCGATTTGGATTTAAAACAGTCTCAATTTCTAGATTCTCTCAAACTTTTGTCCTGTACTTAGAAGGATACAGGCGATCTCTAACGTAAGTGTGATGGTTAGCCCTACTCTCCTACTCCTCCCTATTCCCCCTACTCCCTTAATCCACTATCTGCCTTGATGCAATCGCGAACTAAACGTCAGCTAACTGTAGAGTTGCATAGTGTTGTATATCGTAGTGCAATATGTGCTGTCTGAGTGTTAAGTAGAGATGTGGTAGCACAAAGTAACTAAGAACAAATAAGACAAGATTCAAAATAGTTAATGTTAATAAATACGAAGAAATTACTATTAGTAATATGCTTTACATTTGCAACTAATTACTGTTAGTTCAAAAGGTAAAACTATGGAGGGTAAAGATTAACAATAGGGCTAGTCTGTTGATTATAACCAGTTGACTAGACCTCTGAGTTGCCTTTAAAGATTTAATGTGTCGTGACTACTCTTAAGTTGATCAAGTTGATCGACACGATCACTAAGCACTTGCAATTGAATCTCTAACGATAAAGTCTGGGTGTATAGTTCTTGCGCAACATCATCAACCATTACCTCTAATCTCTCTTGTGTCTGGAGTGGGTCAGTGATCGTTAAAGAATCTATAGTTATATCTATGTTGTGGCTCATGCAGGGGTGACAAAAAAAAGGCACCCCATGTTATAGGATTTTCGTAACCGTTCACTCCCCCCCAAGGGCGATCGCTAAAATAGCTCACTCAAGATAGAAATGAAAGTAAGTAAGTAAAAGGGGCAGGAGATGGTAGTTGGTATTTAAGTAACTATTCGACTCGGAAGTAAGGGAGGACTCAATCCTTGACGAGCCAACTGAATGACAGAGCTAATATATTTCCAAGGATTTACTTGTCTCAAGCGACAAGTTTCAATGACACTGAGTAAAGAACTGTAGGCAATACTACCTTCGGTAGTTCTAGTTCCATAACTAATACGACGAGCGATTACAGCATGGCGTAAAGCCCTTTCTGCTTCATTATTAGTTAAGGGTAAATTAGGATTGTTCACCGCAGCCACTACTGCATCCCAATCATTAAGGATTTCTCTTGCCAAAGCTTTGAGTTTTTGGTGCTTGATGGTTTTGGCTAGATGACACACCCCTTGAAGAGAACGAACAATCCTCTCTAATTCTTGCTCAGTTTTTCCTTTTTTGATAGCATCAATAAAATCTTTTAAATCCTCTAAAATCAATGTTCCAATCCGTGCCGTTCTAGAGTTAACCGATTCAGCAATGCCAATGGCTTTACGAATCAGATGGGCTAAACATCTGTGACGACGCTCTTTATGACGGTAAGCACCATAACCATCAGTGATTAACCATCCCACAAAAGCGGATGTAACCAGATGTTTAAACTCTTCTTTGGTACGAGGCGCAATCGGAAAGACTGCGGTTTTAGTTTCTATCGCGACCCATAACCAATCTACCAAAAATTCCCGAATTTTGACTCTGCTTAATCGGTAACGCACAGCGAGACTGGCAATCAAGCTGGTCAAAGAACTTCCTACTAAAACATATTCTGTTAGTTTTAACTCACGAGTGCGTCCTTCAATTTTTGAGGTGATTCCTACACCTGGTTGTGATTTGGATTGATGTCCACAACTGCAATTACTTTGATAGTAATGATGTAATTGGCAGACTATTCGTAATCCCAATTCAGTTGTTTCTAGTTCCAAAACATGATGCCCCATGTAGGGTTTGAACTCCGTTTTAACTAAAGCTTGATTACAAGCACTACATTGAATGGGATAGTGGGGAATGATCGATGATATGGATAGTGGTTTACTTCGTCCAAATCCCTTTGAACCTTTCTGTCTCCCTGGCTTTCTTTTCGACTTTGACGAGTTGGCTGGTGGCGGAATTAGCTTGTTCTTTGATGAGGGAGTTGATTGTGAATCTTCTTTTGCTACTCTCGATCCTTCGGACTTCTGATACGGATTGTCCAGAGATGGTGGCTGAGAACTATTGCTGGAATTGGAGTTGATTTTCTCCCACTGTTCTACAGCTAAGATATGCAAATTATCTGCTACTTCCACTAATCCTTCTTTCTCCAAAGATTGGAAGTAGTCTCGATTCATCTGTGCTAAATCATCTTTGCTTAGTCTAGCCATGATTTATAGCATACAGCATTTCATCTTTCTCAGATTTATTTTGGCTACATCTACAGTTTTTTTTGGGGGGGGGTAGTGAACGGTTACGTTCGTTATGTTCAGCAAGTTGAACAACATCCGCTTCTTCTAAGTAGTGTTTCGCTCCGCTTTCTCTTAAAATCATTGCAGCCTGGATTAAATCATCAAAGCATTCTAGGTGTTTTTCTACAGGAATCTGCCACCCCTGCTCTATTTCTACGGGCATAAATCTTCTACTACCAGTAGGGTCATGCAAAAATTGTCGATCATTTGTAGATCCGAAGAGTACGAATTGGCGTTTTAGTGTATGGACTCTTGTACCATAAGGGAGTCTGATGTCATCAGAACTAGTTGTTATAAAGGTTTTTAGTGCATCTTGATCGGCTTTACGAAATGCGTTTCCTAGTTCGGATAGCTCCACAGATACAGCTCTGTGCAGTTTCATTATTGGGTTCTGTCGCAAAAAATCTTAAAAGACAAAAATTTCTAGTTACCTGACTTTTTAGACAGCAATCTCAAAGAGAGAATCAATGAATTTCTTTTCCGCTAAAACATCATTTTGACTAACTCCTTCCACTTGTCTTTTATAAATCATTCGCATAATTTCTATGCCTCTGATTGTTCGCCAAGCAGTATGAAATGATTGATATTCTAGAGCTGCATTTGTAATTCTTTTGACTCCTCTATGGTCTTGTTCGACTAGATTATTAAGATATTTTACTTGCCTGATTTTGCTTTTTTCTTCTAAAACTTGTTCTGATTTTAATTCTTCAACAGCTGGCGGATATGCTG
>DATNPK010000047.1 GCA_036703275.1 Coleofasciculaceae cyanobacterium
TTACTTTTAATCAAACCCTTTTCATCTGTACTTTTGCAAGCATTCCCTCTCTTTTTTGTCCCGTACAGAGAGTGATGAAGACCAAGCTGGTCATCGGGTTAAATAAATTGTGTCCTAACCAGATTTCTTTTACTATTCAATAGTAGTTCCGTTTTAGGGGTAGAGAACTAGCTGTAATTTCCCTCTCACAATGACTTCAGCTATTCATTGTTCTATCAACTTTTTTTGGTGCAAGATCTGAGTAATACTTTTCCTGAAGCATTAGAAGCATTTCGGACAGCCATGTCTTATCGTTTTGTCCAGTGGCTCAATCATAATATGGACGTTTTTACGTCTTATAAAGCTAGTTTGGGCTTTGTTTGGGCTTGATTTTTGTTTAAGTCCCGTTAAGTAGTGATGGCTTGGGAGTACGATAGGCGAATAACTTTACTACTTCCAATCTTCCATAGCCCCAGGATTTAGTGAAAAGAGAGAAACTTTCCCCCTCATCACTAAACAAGTTACGTTGGTCGATTTTGTAGATTTCTATAGACTTTAGCTATTTATACATTTAGGTCGACTTGATAGTAATTATCAAACCAATATTCTCCTTCTACAACAACATTGGTCATGGATCTTTGATGATCGTCTCGATGAACAAAACCATTTTCGCTTCCCAAACCACTACTACCCAAACCCATTTTGGTATCCGTAGGAGTAAAAGGATCATCAGGATTATGTAGATGAGCATCAATATCGGGCGCAATATCTTGATCGGCAGTTAGTCCCGATGCAGCATCATAATAGCCATCGACTACAACATCCCCTGCAAAAGAAAGATGATACGTAATTGGTGTAGCTTCGGTAATTTTATAAATGCCATATTCTTCAGCTTCATTAGTTAGAGATTGACTCGGGTTGCCCCAGGTTTGTCCTGCCAAAAGATCTAGCTCGCCAGGTTGCGAATATCCGTATCCCTGATAGTAATCTCCATTACCATATTCGTAAACAAATCGATAAAAACTAGGTACGTAAAGACCGAGACTATATTCAACATCTGCCGAATAACTCTCTACTTCTATAAGATAGTCTCCTGCTGCTAGATTGTTCAAATCAATACTTTCCAAGGAGGTAGTGCCTATTGCTTCCTCTAACAAACTATCTGCTGAGTCTAAATAATTGTTACCATTCTCATCTCGATAGACTCTAACATCCGCATCTCCAGTACCGCTAACCGCTGTCAGATCGAGGTCGAGACTTCCCGCAGCACTAAGCTGGAAACTATAGGTATCGACTGTATTTTCAGCGTTTAAAGTTCCAGTTTTAGTAACTCCCGCAGTAAGATAGCCAATACTTGTCTCGACGGTGACGGGGGAAAACGTCAGGCGATCGATCCTCGCCCATTCGGTGCCGTTGGGCGTGCCAATAATTTCAAGGGTGTTTCCAGGATTAATAACCAATCCTTCAATAGTATGAATCAAACGATTGCTCTCGTCTGGAAGTCCACCAGCAGGATCTCCGTCGAGAATCAGCGTATCAACCAAGCTACCATTGACGAGAATTTCTATATTGGCTTGGCCGTCATTTTCATCAAAGTAATCAAAAGACAGGTTGTAGGCCCCAGATAAGCTATAGTCGTCTGCGAGTAATGTTGCCGTACCAGAAGCTGTAGTGCCTTCAGGTAAGCCAATGATTTGTTCCCCCGAACTATAGTCTTGAATTTCATAATGCTCTAGATTTAATGATTCGGCTTCAACAATTACATCGGAACTAATACTGGTCTCTCCATTGAGAGACAAAATAGTGGTAAACAAGCTATCGCCAAAATCTAGTTCGGAACTATCTACTCCGTAAAGAATACCTAGTAGCTCGCTACCGCTATAAATAGCAGTTCCCGAAAGACCGAGAATAGTTGATGCGCTCAGGCTGTAACTACCTTTATCTAAGACAACTTGGTCTTGTCCGAGTTCAAAATCATTGATAACCGCGTAGTCGCTATCTCCTGCCTGTGAATAATAATTACCGTGATAGTCACCTAGGTAAAAACGATCCTGTCCTGCACCCCCAGCTAGATAGTCAACCTCGACATGGTTGCCTCTCTGTCCTCCTGAGAGGATGTCATTGCCTTCACCACCAAACAGGTCATCGTCTCTGACACCCCCTCTTAAGATATCGCGATCGCTATCACCACTTAGCGTATCGTTGCCTTCATCACCCTCCAAAGTATCCTGACCAGCATCACCATGCAGTTCATCATTTCCCGACTTAACATATAGATAGTCATTGTCGGTCGTTCCAGTTAAAATGTCGTTTGTTGTTGTACCGTATATTGCACTCATAAGCTTGGTAAATGGTATTTAATAGCAAATCCAACTAGAAACCCTAAAGAACTTTAATGAATGAGCGAACGTCTTTGGATGAATACAGCCCTTTCTACTCTTCTACCAACCCGCATTTGTGTCCAAATCACGCATACTTATTTAAGTAAGACTATGGGTTCGCTACACTAAGATGTTCTAAGATTTCAGTTTCAATTTATATATATGTAAGTTATGTAGTACATATGCTGTTTACTCGGAAAAGCAATAGCAGTATCTAGCGTTGCTGATTTGAAATATGAAATTCCAAAGCAATCTGCAGCGTATTTATAAGCTATAGGCAGCAAACTATAAGCCTTGAGCTTTTTTACTAGTCTGTTTTCTGATTAAAAAGGCAAATCGTACCTGGATTCATCAACACTCGGTATCCTATTGTTAAAATATTACATCAATAAAACACAGGAATTTTGCATATATATCTTTTGAAAAGTTAATCTACAAAATCGCACAAATGTATACAATAATTCGTAAAGTGGATGTAGCGACCCGAAATGTGCGATTCGTTTCTAGGTGAATACATAGCCTAGAGTGTTGGTAAAACATGAAATGGAGGTAAGTAACAACAAAGCAAACCAACATAACTTGTTCACTAATGAGGGTGAAAGTCCCTCCCGTTAGAGGAAGACGTGATGCCAAACCTACCTACATGCAGGTCAATCACCAAAGTGAAGCTGGGAATAGAGGACAATCAGAGGTGTACTGACTACATCACACTGCTGTTAAGTAGGTCGTCAAGGTTAGCATTAAGCGAAATAACCTTAAAAAGTGTCCCAGTCGCAGTAAGGAAAGTCAGAAATAAAAGTTCCTTTACTAATCACAAAATTCTCGCCAACCTATATTTCGCGGATTGGTATTCCTCTAGAGAAGTGATGGGCAAATTGGTTATAACCTAAAACGACAAAACAATTACTAACGGGACTTAAACAAAAATCAAGCCCAAACAAAGCCCAAACTAGCTTTATAAGACGTAAAAACCTGGCTAATGGACACATCTTAATAAAAAGCCAAAGCTATGTAATGCAACGAAGAGAGCGAACACGAGAGAATAACAACTGCTCATAATAATCATTTTCGGCTCGGCAACTGGCAAAACAAGATTCTCGATCTTTGTGAGGTAGCGGCAGTAACGAAAGTAATTTTCTACCTTTGTAAACTATGCCTCTTAACCATAAATACTAAATCGCCGTTGGATAACACAAATGTCCTAAAGGATACCGCTCCGCATATAATTAATAGACTGTGGGCAATGGTAATGGATAAAGTGACGACAGTTATGGATTATGTCCTAAAGGACGACGCGAAGGACGCG
>DATNPK010000048.1 GCA_036703275.1 Coleofasciculaceae cyanobacterium
CTGAGTTTGGGTAAAATCTGTATTTAAATCCGCGTATTTGTTTCATGCTATGATTTTACCATGAAACTTACTGCGTTGTAAATTTATCGCGCCTTATATCCAACGCTTAAAAGACGTTGGTTTTACGGCGTTTTCTATAAAATTATCACAATTGTAATAGGTAACAGACTCAATCTTAATAGTTTCTCCTACAAAATGCTGATAGCAAGGATTGATAAACCGCTTTTTAGATAAAAAATCAATTAGCTTAATCTGCCATTTGGAAACGGAAGAATAGTGACGAGCTTTAACAATGTTGCATAGCTTATAAAACAAATCTTCCAGGTTCATATAACTAGAAAATTCCCATCCTTCATAAACAAATATTTGATGGAGTGCTGATTTTGGCAGAGTGTCTAAGTTTAAAAGACTAAGATCTTTCAAAATACCCTGATTGATAATTACTACTTGCTCCCCATATTTAATTGAAGATTTACCTTCGGCTTCGTAAGAGAATATTTTCAGTTTAGTCATGAAAGAACCATAGTTTAAATACTTATAAATCCCAAACTTCTGACTAAAATCAATCTCAAAAGTATTGAAAGCACCGTAACGCTCGAATATTTCATCGGGAACTTTTGACAAGATATCTAAAAAAGTATCGCAGTAACTAAGTGACTGCTCCGTCTTCTGCAGCAACTCCTACGGGCGCAGATGGCACATAAGTAGGTGGAATAAAAGGGAAGTAACCATCAACCCTTTCTATTGAATGCAACTGGGTGATAGATTTGTAGAGTAAATCGTTATTAGAGTAACTAACGATATAGTCTAAGAATTGTTGATGCTGGCTTGATTTAACACAAGGTAAAATACTGTCTTCTATAAACTGACGAAGAATATTATTTAAACGACCTGATAAGAGAGAGAACAATTGACTCGACAGACGCTTAATTTCTACAAATTGAGCCTCAACAGTTTTAATAACCTCAATTCTTGGCTGTTTGTTACGAATTTTTTTAGTAGTGAAAACAAAGTAAGTGTCGCAATTGGGACAAATCGCTATTCGTGAATGAAACATTTGCTCACTAATGCGAAAAGAAAACTGACAACTCGGACAGTGCGCGGTGTGAGTTTTCTCTTCTACTGTTGGCTTGCCGTCGAGCGACCATTCAACGCGATCGCTCGGCCAGGGAAGATTTAAGTAAGTATCGCTATGGTCGATGACAATTGCCTCAAGTTTCCCCTCGGCAGTTCTTAAAGCTCTGCCAATAGATTGAAACCAACGCACAATCGAGTTAGTCGGACGTAGATTCTGAATTACCTCGATTCCCACTATATCTACTCCCTCGGTAACAATTGAATATTGAGTAATAACTAAAATATTTCCTGCTGCAAACTCGGTAAAAATTCGTTCTCTTTCTTTTGCTGGAGTCTTGGCATCGATATGTGCTGCACTGATACCACGACGACAAAATTCAACAGTAATGTCTTGGGAATGATTAGTACTAAAGGCAAAAATTACCGTGCGCTTACCGTAGGCTAATTCTAGCCAAGTATCAATTACCTCACCAATAACCAGCTTAGATTGTACCAGTTCGGTTAACTCACTGCGATCGTAGTCGCTTCAAATTCAATACTCATATTGCTTTCCAATTCTACTTACAAGTTTAGATGAAGAAGCAGCATCTCGGTATAGAACTAATGACCTGCCTAGTACTGAACACCTTACCAATTATTTTGAAGAGCCGCCTCAGCAATAGCTGAAGCAGTATAACTATTTATTATACAGAAACTTTCGGTATATTCATTCGTTGCTAATATCTAGAAAAAGTCTGGATATCATGCCGAGTAAGCAAAGTAATTGCACGAAAAAAGAAGGGTAGTCCTTAAAAGGTAAGGATCTAAAATAGAAGATACAGATTATTTGATTTCTATGCCAGCAGATTTACCACCTTGTCCATCGTGTGATTCAGAACAGATTGTCAAAAATGGAAAAATTCACAACGGCAAGCAAAATTATAAATGTCGAGACTGTAGCAGACAATTTGTGAAAGACCCGCAAAATAAAATCATCAATCAAAAAACTAAAAACTTGATTGATAAGTTTTGTTAGAAAAGATTCCATTAGCTGGTATTGCAAGAGTTACAGAGGTTTACAGAACCCTGGTTACAAAGTTACGTTAATGACGGCGGCTTTTGAGTAAGAAGATTCTTACTCAAAACGCGCCTGACAAATATGAATCTGTTCCTAAGCAAGTTGAGGTAAAAACTAAAAAACAAGGAAAATTAACGATTCAGTGTGATGAAATGTCCGTGCATGATACCCCCATTCGAGGGCGACGCGAAGCTAGTGCTTTAGTGCAAGCCGCTTCGCATATGGTCTTTTGTAGGCAATAAAGGCAATAAACAATGGATTTGGTTGGCTTTAGATGTCAAAACCCGAGAAATAGTGGGAATTCATCTTGGCGACCGCAGTAGAGAAGGAGCTATTCAATTATGGCGATCGCTGCCAGCTATTTATCGGCAATGTGCGGTTAGCTACACTGATTACTGGGAAGCTTACCAACAAGTGCTTCCCAGCAAACGTCACCAAGCCGTAGGCAAAAAAACAGGAAAAACTAATTATATTGAAAGGTTCAACTGTACTTTGCGTATCTTGAATTTCTCGATTAGTCAGAAAAACTCTTTCGTTTTCCCAAAAAATTGAAAATCATCTTGGTTCTATATGGTATTTCGTACACCACTACAACTCATCCTTACTTGTTTAGGACTACCAACAAAGCATCTGGACTGAAAGTAGCATTGATTGAAATGAAGTTATTTTTAGACAATGTTGTCGGTATTGGTGATGCTGAAAACGATCGCGACTTCCTCAGCTTGTGCCAGTATTCTGTTGCGGTTGCCAATGCTGAAAAAGAGCGTAGATTTTGTCACCAATGGTAGTCGTGGTGCTGGGGTAGTCGAACTTATTGACAAGTTAATTACCTTAGATTTGTCAGAAGTGGATTTTTAATTGGGGTAAAATTAGCCAGGATGTTATGAGGGGCAAGCTAGTTTTACCCCTAATTATTCCTAATTATTGCTCCGTTTTTCGAATTACAGAAAAATTTCCAGAATTTCTTTTTTTCGCCTAGTTCTCAAAACCACTTGACAGCTGTATTCCAGGGTTAGAGAATTATTAATCCGATTAAACTAAATTGGGTCGGAATATCCCGACCCAATTTATAACCAATAGATTAAACTTCTAAAAGTTGATTTAGATTTTTGAGTAGTAACTCGATTTTGCGACGATTTTTAGGATTATGCCATAGTTCTTTCTTACGTGAGAGTTTGCTATAAGTTTGCTTGACGTTGTTTATTAGTTCGTCAGTAGGTAAATTTTTAAGGTCGTATTGCTTTTTGCCTTGAAGTTGCGAGACTTTAGCTTTGATTTCACTATGAGAAAGATTCTGCTCTATAGCCTCTTGTAGTAAAGAATCTCGAAATGTTTCGTCTTTAATCCTGGCAATTAAAATTCCTTTAGTATAATCTAGACTTCCTCTTTCGATTGCCGATAATATAGCTTCAGGAAGCTTGAGGATACGCAGGCGATCCTTGACAAATGTTGACAAAGATAAGTTTTTGAGTGAAGCAAAAGTCAACTCGACCTGTTCTTGAAAATTGGTCGGAACATCGCGACCTTTTACCATTTTGTAAAGAAGAGAAGTTACATCATCTTTTTCCAATTGAGTATCCAAGCAAATTAGTTTAAGAATCGCCCAGGTTTCTTCTATGGGGTTAAGATCTTCTCGATTGCTATTTTCCTCAATGGCAATAGCTAAAGAGGCGCGATCGCTTAAATCCCTAACCTTTACCTCAATTGTTGATAAACCCAGTAATTTTGCTGCTCTATATCTACGTTCACCAGCTACTAGTTCATATGGGTAATCTTTTCCTTTCACTGGTCTTACTGTGATACTCGTTAGCATCTCGTGTTCTTGAAATGAATCTGCAAGCTCCTGAATCTTTACAGGGTCGAAATAGCGTCGGGGATTCAAATCTGATAGTCCAATTTGGTCGAGATACAATGTGTTCTCAACAATTTCTGGACTCTCAAAATCAGCCAAGATTGCTTTGTTTTTTCTAGGCATCAGCAAAAAATTCCTTAAATAAACTCTCGTATTCATGAGCTACTAGTTTAGAAGCAGCATCTGTTTGGCGAAATGCGGTAGATAGTACCAAGGGAGAATCGCGAATTAACTTAAGTCTTCTAATCTTGGTATCGAGAAGATTTACTTTGTGCTTGTTGAAATAGGCTTGAGCATCACCTGCTGCATTTGACCTTAGATCGACCAAACTTAGAAAAAATGCTGCATGAAGGTTTTTTCTGAGCTTTCGCTTGCGATGAACTATGTTAATCATTTTGATCCCGTCTTTCAAGTCGAGTGCCGAAGGCTGAACGGGTGTTAGCATAAAATCACAGTAATCTAGAACTTCTCTCACTATTTCTGATGCCCCAGGAAGATCTATTACTACGTAATCGGCATCGATACTTTCTGCCAGAGCATACAGTTCATCTGGGTCTTTCTCCTGATAATAGGAGATCTTTAGTTCATCTAACCAGTCATGCACCCCTGTTTGAAAAGATGCATTTATGAACACAACCTCGCCCTCTTTTACCTTATGAAGCCAGTCAGCAAGATGAACCGCAGTGGTTGTTTTACCAACACCACCTTTGGTATTACCTACAGCGATTATTTTTTTCATGTATTTTCAACCGCTAAAAACTTAGCTCATATTAACTTGATAAATGTCAAATTGCGATAAATTATAATTTATTTGGCAAGACAGAGTGCTTCGCACTTGTTAATTAAACATGAGCGTTACCATTAAGCCTTCATTAAACATCCACTTCTGGGTCAAAACTCCATTTGCTGCTGCTTTAAGCCTGTTTACCCACCTCATGCCTTTGTGCTGGTAAATGTCTTTGATAGGCATCCCATCTATATGATAAAATTACTTTGTCATTCATCAAAACCTGTTCGCACCCAGATCTCTCTTGCGTCAGCTTCATCGGCTTGTTATACTGCGTCACTACATGCCGAGTCCTTCAGCACCTGTAGCCGCTGCGCGAGGTGTGCGAAATCCGGTGTGTTTGCATTGATCTGTTTCATTTTTTAGCTATTTATTATTTATTTTGGTAAAATGGTTTTCGCTCAGACGCTCACCTTTGTTAGCTAGTATTTAGCCGCTCTGTCCAATCGGTCGCACGATAATTTCATTCACATCCACATCTGCTGGCTGCTCGATCGCAAAAGCAATGGCACGCGCGATCGCAGCGGCTGGAATAGCCGACTCGCGGAATTGCTCTACCCACTGCGCCGCTTGAGCATCGCTGATAGTGCTAGTCAGTTCAGATTCGGTATTTCCGGGCGAGATGATCGTGACTCGAATATCCGTCGATTCCTGTCGCAGTCCTTCAGAGATTGCCCAGACCGCATATTTGGTTGCACAATACACCGCGGCTGTGGGATAGACCGCATGTCCTCCAATCGAAGATAGGTTGACAAACTGCCCAGAGTGTTGCTGCTTGAAAGTGTGAAGGACGGCGGCGATGCCGTGGAGGACGCCGCGAATATTCACATCGATCATGCGATTCCATTCGTCAATCTTTAACACCTCCAGCTTGGAGAGCGGCATCAAGCCTGCGTTATTCACCACGACATCAATGCGACCAAACTTATCCTTGGCAAAATCGACAAAGGCTTGCATATTTTCGAGGCTGGTCACATCAAGAGCGCGATATACGGCTGAACCGCCTTTGTCGCGAATTTCGGATGCGATCGCTTCAAGTCGATCGGTACGCCGTGCTCCTAACACGACCTGTAAGCCCTTGCCAGCGAGTAGACGGGCTGTTGCTTCACTAATACCACTGCTCGCGCCAGTGATGAGCACGACTTTCTGTGTGTTTTCGTTAATAGTCATGAGCGTGTATCTCCTAGTTGTTTTACAGTTGTAAATCTGAAGTTTATTGGTAGCGGCGGCTTTGGGCTATTTGTTCTCTTCACGGTACAGAACCATGCCGCCATGGTAAAGCACGCCATCGCGAAATTCGCCGTCGGCGGTAAAGCCAGTGTCATCAACGTAATCGATGTGGTTGCCGGTGAGGGTGTAGCTACCCTGATAGGCACTTTGCTTCTGACCGCGTGCTTCGTCGTAACGCCCATTGGGTAGAAGTTCGTGGCGGATGTAGCCGTCCTTTGTCACCCACATACCCACATAGGACTGCTGACCAAGGGTTTGTGTGGCTACTTCGGTTCGAGAGTTTTGAGCTTCTTCCATAGTTTGTGAAGGGGATGATATGTTTTCCAGATTTAAGTAGGAGCGGGGTGAACAGCCAATCATCAGTAGAACGGCGCTGAAACAAAAGGGGGTAATCCTAAAGTGTTTAGGGGGTGGATGAGTTGTGTTGCTCATGTTTTTTCTGTTGAGTTGTAGAGTCTTGGGTGGGACTAGATTACTGAGCAGTACTAGACCTTCGCGAAGACGCAGTAAATACTTCCCGCAATGCTTGCGCTGCATCAATGGAACGGGGAAATCCAGCCGTGACTGTAGTCAGGTAAACGATTTCTTTGAGTTCATCCTGTGTCGCGCCTAACCTGAGCGCATAGCCCGCATGGATCTTTATCTGTGGCAGATTACCCTGGGCAGCAAAGGCGGCAACGGTCGCAAGCTGACGAGTGCGATCGTCTAGTCCTCTGCGCGACCAGACTTCACCGAGGGCGTAGTTAGTGATTGCATCTGCTAAAAACGGGAAGTCTTGGCGCAGGGCATCAAGGACTGGCTGTCCTGCTCCGCCTGACGGCTTATTAATAACTTGATTGCCTCGCTCACAGCGGCTCTGATTTTCGGGCTGCGCTTGTGCCGTCGTTATTGGCTGAGTTTGGGCAGTGGCAACAAGCGGAAAGAACGCAACCAAGAGCGCAACCAGGGTGCAAAGCAAGGCAATAATGATTCTGTTAATCCCTTTTCTCCAGTGAACCTTTCTATGTCTGCGATTGGCTTTGCCAAGCTCCGAAGGATCGCAGACTCGATGTCTCATCTCATTCACAATACTTTTAGCCTCAACTATGAATCTAACTTTGTTTTCTACGTTTTTATTGCTACTGCAATTGGGTTCACGTTAATTTCATGAATTGCAAAGACAAAACTCTGGGCTTCTGCCTCGCTGCTGCGATAGGTCGCGCTCGCATCACCTTCTTCTTAGGAGCGTTTTTTTCAGCGAATCTTTGCTGCTGACTTCGCGCCCTACGTATCTAGCGCAAAAAGTCAGAGCCATCAGTCGCCATCAACAGCCCGCGCAACGTCTTCCCATTCCGCCCAAACCCGCGTGACGTACCCGTAATAAACCATGTCTTCATGTGTACTCCTGAGTTAAAGACTGTTGTTTTCGGATAGCTTCATTACTCATTACGCTACTGGCTCTAGTAATGACTACAACTTTGTTTTCCACGTTTAACATCGTTCTTTTTCCGAAGGTTGAGGGTAGTTAAAATTAGAGGAATTGACCGCCAGAAACTTCGATTCTCTGTGCATTGACCCATCGATTTTCTTCAGATAATAAAGCGGCGATCGCACCTCCAATATCATCAAGAAGACCGACGCGACCCAAAGCCGTTTGCGAGGCAATAAACTTGTTGATTTCTGGATTGTCTCGCACTGCACCGCCACCAAAATCTGTTTCAATTGCGCCTCGAGCCACAACATTCACAGCGATTTGTCGGTGTCCCAGTTCTTTCGCCATATAGCGAGTTAAGATTTCGATCGCACCTTTCATCGTGGCATAGGCAGTATAACCTGGTAGCGTCATTCGAGCCAGACCTGACGAGAGATTCACAATCCGTCCGCCATCATTCATCAACGGCAGGAGTTTTTGAGTGAGAAAAAAAACACCCTTAACGTGGATATTCATCATGTAATCGAATTCTTACTCAGTTGTCTCTGTAAAAGGCTTGTACACCCCTGTTCCCGCGTTATTCACCAGGAAATTAAACCCCTCGGTCTGCCAAGTGATTTGCAGCGTCTGCTGGAGTTGAGTCACGAAATCATCAAAGGTTTTAGTGCTTGACGTATCAAGTTGCAGTGCGACAGCTTTTGCCCCAAGCGATTCGATTTTAGAGACGACCTGAGCGGCTTGTTGAGCATTGCTGTGATACGTCACGATAACATCGACTCCTTTTTGAGCAAGATGCAACGCGGTGCTTTTGCCAAGCCCTCGACTCGCTCCGGTTACTAGTGCAATTTTTGTGCTGCGATTAGTCATTGCCTTATCCTTTGAATGTTTTTTATGGATGTATTCATCTTATGAATAAGAACAAGATTTTTAAATACACAAATCTCGCTATTTATTGCCTAATTCTCTAAAGTCAAGTTTTATAACTAGATTAAGATGCTTTACAATGGCTGTATAAAGATGATTGAATTAGTCGGAAAATTAGCATGACGATTCCCGTTCCGATCACAGACTCCGCCAACGAACAGATTATCAATCAGTGTAGAGAACTGGCGGCACTGATAACCCGCCATACCGATGGTAAGGGAGACGGATTGCATCGAACACCAATCGAGCGGCTAGATTTTGCGCGAGAGTCTGCTGTTTCCACCACATTAACTGGAGTCGGCACACCGATGCTGGCGATCGTCGTTCAGGGCAAAAAAGCAGCATTGCTGGGCGAGAAAACTTATTGTTATGGGGCGGCTCAATATTTGATTCTCTCCGTCGATTTGCCGGTTAGTGGATTTATACTCTAGGCAACCCCAACGCAACCATATTTAGGATTTAAGCTGGATCTCGATCCGCGTCAACTTGGTGAAATTATTACTGCCCAAACCAGCGTAATCGCTAGTAAAAAAGAAACTTCTGTCAGAGGCTTTTTTGTCAGCACCGCCACTGCACCATTGCTCGATTGCGCTCTGAGATTGATAAAGCTGTTGGATACGCCGCGAGATATTGCGATGCTGGCTCCCATGATTACCCAGGAAATCTACTATCGCCTCCTGATGGGCGAACAATGCGAAGCCGTTCGTCAGATTGCTACATACTGGTAGTAATATGCAGCGCATCGCTCAGGTCATCCAAGATATTAAGACCGATTTTACAAAGCCGCTGCGGATTCAGGATCTGGCCGGTCGAGCCAGGATGTCTACTTCCTCTTTCCATTATCATTTTAAGCAAGTGACATCGATGAGTCCGTTGAACTATCAGAAGCAATTAAGACTATTAGAAGCGCGTCGCCTGATGCTGGTCGAAAAATCTACTGCGGCGACTGCTGCCGAGCGGGTGGGTTATGAAAGTCCTTCCCAGTTCAGTCGCGAATATTCTCGTACGTTCGGCGCACCCCCAATTCAGGATATCGATCGGTTACGGATAGCCTTGCCATCGGCTGATACATTGATAGTTTAGATTAAATGTAGACTAAAAGAGATCTCGACCTAGCAAACGTGTTGCAGCGGAAAATGGTAGTGTAGCAAGAGTGTTGAAGAAGCTAAATTTCTTTTCCAAACTCATATTTGTTAATATAATATACAGACCAATTACTAGGTCGTGCATCTGAGTAATCTTAGAAAAGCAAATTGTTTTTCTCTGTAATCTTTTAATTCTAGTCCTCAAAGTCAGATGTTTTCTCTCAATTTTCTGCATCTTATATTTACTGACAATTCTTTCTTCTTTCGATAGATGACGTTGGTAAGTTTTTAAATTATCTGTATAGTTATCTGTATAGTATTTGGTAATTTTAAATGGTTTGAGTAGTTTTTTCAATTTCAAAAACATTCTATCTTCTCTTTTGCCTAATACAAAAGCTAAAATCGTTCCCGTTTGATGATCAATTGCGTGCCATAACTACCTTTGATAAATCTTTTTGCCGACAAAACTTGCCATCTCATCTACCTCTACTTTTCTGATTTCAACTGATAACTCCGAGGTATCAACCTTTTCTAACCATTGACGATTGACATTTTCTATCAAAGATTCTTTTTTTTAAGTTCTTTTATCACCGTATGTGTACTTATTGATAATACTCGTGCCGTGTCTCGAATGCCACTACCACTGACTACCATTTCACCAATTTTTTGTTTGACTTTTGGGTCGCGACCATTATGCTGGTCCTGTTGCAAAAACTTGAGATGAGCCTGTAGTATAATCTAAGTATCGATTATTACTAACAAGATGAACTCAAAGCAGCCATTTAAATGGAAACATTTCCAAGGTGAGATTATTTTACTTGGTGTGAGATGGTATCTCA
>DATNPK010000049.1 GCA_036703275.1 Coleofasciculaceae cyanobacterium
ATATCCTCTCAAGGTTCTCCAGGCTGTATGAAAGAATTGAAAATATGATTTATATTTAGCTAACTTTTTCGCAAATCTATGGTCTTGTTCAATTATATTATTGAGATATTTTTTGGGTTTCAATTCACACTCACTAGTTAAAATACCTGATTTTTTAAGTTCTTCAATGGCTGGTGGATAAGCAGGATTTTTATCTACGTTGATTACTCTAGGTTGTTTATTATGTTTACTTTTCAAGACTTTTATGAAAAATCTTTTAGCTGCATTTTTATCTCTCTTTACATATGCCCTAAAGGACTAGCTGCGCGTCGCGAAGCGGTATGGTAAACTACTAGCGCTAAAGGATTAGCGCCTGGAGGCGCGTCCTTCGCGTCGTCCTTTAGGACTAAGTATAAAGTCTAAAGTCTGACCATTACTATCCACTGCTCTGTACAAATATTTCCACTTTCCTTTCACTTTGATGTAGGTTTCGTACCTCGCGCCAAGAATCATTAGTTGGCTTGAGATAATTTCGGCTTCTTTTTTGTAATTGTGTCGCATAAATCATCACCCATCTGTAGATTGTAGTGTGATCTACAGATAGTCCTCTTTCCATCATTATCTCTTCGAGATTCCTGTAACTTAAAGCATATTTGAGATACCATCTCACACAAAGTAAAATAATCTCACCTTGGAAATGTTTCCATTTAAATGGCTGCTTTGAGTTCATCTTGTTAGTAATAATCGATACTTAGATTATACTACAGGCTCATCTCAAGTTTTTGCAACAGGACCGTTTATCCTAACGGTACTTAAACAAAAACTAAGCCCAAATAAACCCCAAACTAGCTTTATAAGCAGTAAAAACGTCTATATTGTGATTGACCCATGATACAAAACGGTAAGACACAGCTGTACGAAATGCTTCCAATGCTTCGGGAAAAGTGTTGATTGGTTTATTTGCCCAACGTCTTCTTAAACCACCAGTTAACTTATGCCAAAGGATAAAAGTATAGGCACAAAAGACCAGAACAAAATGCCTTTTCAAACCTTTAATTCCTCTGATTTGATATTTTTTTAGTCCCAACCATCCCTTAGCTTCACGATAAAACACTTCCACCCAGTTTCTTTGAGAATAGGTATCTACTACCCACTGTGGAGTTACAATTGATGGCTCAATATTGGTAATAAAGTAATCTATATCGTCTGCATTTTCAAACAAAGGTGCATTCATAACGATAGCTATTTTTCTTTTTCCTTTGAGACGAGATATTTCTACTTCAATGGTAGCGACCCAAACAGTTCTCGCTTTTTCTGAGTTGATTCTAGTCTGAGTGTAAGCCTGTGCTGGTAACAATTGTGCCAAAACATCTAATCTTATTTCTTGTGGTAACTCTTTTGAATTAGCAACTTTAACCTTACGATTTTTCGCCAGTCCTCCTAAATACTTCAATTTTCGCTTTTCTAATTCTTTCAGGAAACTTGTATTATTACCATATCCTGAGTCAATTAATACTATTCCTGGTTGATATCCTTGCTCAATACTCTTATCGATTAATTTTAAAGCCAACTCAGGTTTCTTCAAGAAATTTGGGTCTTTTTTTCCCTCTGGTAGTGAATTTGCGTGTTGATATAACTCTATATCTAAAGGCAAGCTTTTTTTTCCATCATAAAGATGTGTTGTAACTACTACATTGCCGTTATCAGTTTTGCCTATTTCTCCGATGTACTGTCGTCCTACTCAGAAGCGTAAAGTTTCCGCTTTTTCTATGTCCACTGTCATCTACAATGAGAGCAAAACCCCGACTTATTCTGGTTTGGTTGCATTTTTTCATTATTTCTAAACGACGCTCATTGAGCTGGTCGACAGACCAAGTTGCTTCAGTTAAGAAATGATGTAATTTGTGGTATGTAACCTCTACTGCGTCTCTAGCCATTTGAGACATATTTTTTCGCTCACTTTCCCCCAATAATCCTCCTAAATAATGCCTAAACCCTTTTTTCTGCGCCTTCGTTCTCAGTAAATCATCAAACTTTTGACACCATCTATCGAAGCAAGGAGGCATGGCTGCTCCCGTTGTTTCTTTCATGTTAGCGAGCGCTAATCTTAGCAATGTAAAAAGCTTATACAGTAATAATCTTATCTTTTTTTTGGTTTTTAAATTGTTTAAGTACCACTAATAAACTTAGTAGTGAATCTTGGGAATTTTTACCCTGGAAGAAATTTCAGATAAACCTTTTCCGCCTACACTCATCGAGTGTACAAAGCAATTCGAGCAGAAGATAAGCAAAAAGCGAGGTCACTGCAAAAACTGATTCTGCGTTCTCAAGCAGCAAGATTCTTGGCTATTCGTCAAGTCACACAGCTAAATAACGGCAAGAAAACTGCGGGTATCGACGGAAAATTAGCCCTTACATTTAAGGAAAGATTCGACCTCGAAGAAGAACTAAGGATAAAAGCTAATAACTGGAAACACAAAGGTTTACGCGAAATTCCTATCCCCAAAAAGGACGGAACAAAACGCTTACTAAAAGTTCCAACCATCAGCGACAGAGCTTGGCAATGCCTCGCAAAGTACGCCTTAGAATCAGCCCACGAAGCAACCTTTCACGCCAGGAGCTATGGATTTAGAACAGGACGTTCAACGCATGACGCGCAAAGACTTCTGTACAACAACCTACGCTCATATTGCAATGGTATCGAGAAACGAATTATCGAATTAGATATCAAGAAATGCTTCGACAGAATAAGCCACACCTCAATCATGGAAAACTTAATTGCCCCTCAAGGGCTAAAGCTTGGCATCTTCAGATGTCTCAAGGCAGGAACAAACGTAGGATTTCCAGACCAGGGAACACCACAAGGTGGAGTAGCTAGCCCACTTTTAGCGAATATAGCTTTAAACGGAATAGAGCAAATCCACTACTCAATTCGGTACGCCGATGATATGGTATTCATACTCAAACCCCAAGATGAAGCTAACAAAATACTTGAATCAGTCAAAGAATTCTTAGCTGTAAGAGGCATGGAAGTCAGCGAACAAAAAACCAAGCTAACAATCTACGACAGACGGATTTGACTTTCTGGGTTGGAGATTCCAAGTCCAGAAAAACGGAAAATTTAAAAGTCGTCCTTCAGAGAACAACTATAAAGCATTTCGCAAGAAAGTCAAATCCATCATCAATAACTCGAATTATGGTGCAACGGTCAAAGCTGCTAAACTAGCCCCCGTTGTTAGAGGTTGGAGAAATTACCATCGCTTTTGTAAGATGGATGGGGCAAGAAACAGCCTCAGCTACATACGCAAGAAAGCCTACAAGGTATTCAATCGGGAAACTAAACAGAACCGCTACACTAGTAGGAAACTATTAAAACAAGCGTTTCCAGCAGTTACCTACTCCGAAAATAAATTCGTCCAGGTCAAAGGGGAGAAATCACCTTATGACGGCGACTTAATTTACTGGAGCAAGCGTAATAGCAAGCTCTACGATGGAGAAACCTCTAAAGCCCTTAAACGGCAAAACCATTCATGTGCAGCCTGTAAACTAAAATTTACGGCAAAAGAGAGAGTACATTTACATCATGTCGATGGAAATCACAACAACTGGAGTCACGACAACCTTGTAGCAATACATGAATCCTGTCACGACTACCTACACATGAGCAAAAGCAAAAACTAAGAGTTTCGGGAGCTGGATGCGGTGAAAATCGCACGTCCAGATCTAAGAGGGAGGTGCGAGGGATAATACCCTCCATCGACCCTACCATATAACTATTTATTACAGAGTATGGTAATTTGCCAACAACTTTATTGTGTTTGATGCAAGATCGAAGTACAAGAATCAAGAGCAAATGTCGTCAAACGATACAACAAGGAGGATTTTAAAATGAGCGAAAAAAATTACATTTTAATTTCGGCAACTGTTTTTGCTTTAGTGGCACTCTTACATTTGGTCAGACTGTTGGCTCACTGGTCATTTCAAATTGGTACAGTTGCCGTTCCGCTCTGGGGTTCATGGTTAGGACTTTTAATTGGAGCTGGATTGAGCATCTGGGCATTTCGTCTCTTGTCTCAATGGAAAATTAGTCACCAATAATTAATCACAAGCGATCGCACTTTTACTTATCCAATCTGCTAAAGCTCCTTTGGCTTGTTCGGCCATCTTGACGGGCTTAGGGTGAACCATTGTTAGTAAAATTTGATAGCGATCTCTTTCTAGTTCTTGAAGTAAATCAACCGTTTGCAGCATCCATCTCAAGACTCCGCTCCATTTGGAGGTTCTTCATGCGTTGAGCAGTCTTGCAGTTAACATTGACAGTAGATACGCTTGGACTAAGGCTAGGGAATAAAAAAATGTGTTTTTATCCAAGCTCCCTACCTGTTTTTTGCCATCAAAATAGGGATGTAAACATGAGGACAAAACAATGACAACAGAAGTTAGTAAACCCAAAATAGCGGTGGCAGGACGTAGCTACCAGAACTTTATTAATGGCAAGTGGGTGGCGCCAATTTCCGGTCAGAGCTATGAACGAAAAAGCCCCGTGACAGGGCAGACCATTGTCCACCTCCCTTGGAGTAATCAAGCAGATGCAGACGCGGCAATCCAAGCAGCACGGCAGACGTTTGATCAAGGGAGCTGGTCTAAATCTCACGCTTACACCCGCCATGATGTGCTTTGCCAAACAGCACAGGCGATTAGAGCAAAGGCGTCAGAACTGGCGCAGACACTCTGCGAAGAAGTTGGGAGGCCATTGGCGATGTGTCTGGGAGAAGTACAGATAACTGCCCAGGTGTATGACTATTTTGCTGGCTTGGCGCTAGACGTTAAGGGGGAATCGATTACGCAGTATGACAGTAGTGCGATCGGCTTAACAATGCACGAGCCGGTAGGTGTGGTTGGCATTATTACACCCTGGAATTTCCCACTGTTATTGGTTTCATGGAAGATTGCCCCTGCCCTAGCAGCCGGTTGCACGATGGTCGTAAAACCCAGCGAATTCACACCATCTAGTACATTCATGCTGGCAGAAATAATTACGCAAGCGGGTGTCCCTGATGGTGTAATCAACATTGTCACGGGTGATGGTCCCGTAGTCGGGGAACGACTCGTCGAGTCGCCTTTAGTGGACAAGATTGCCTTTACTGGTTCAACAGCTATTGGCAGGCACATCATGGCAAAAGCAGCACCGACACTGAAGCGAATTAGTCTTGAACTGGGTGGCAAGAGTCCAAACATTGTATTTCCAGATGCTGATATGCCGACAGCAGTGGGTGGTGCATTCTTTGGTATCTACCTCAATAGCGGTCAAGTTTGTCAAGCGGGCTCCCGTTTATTGCTACACGAGTCGATCAAAGACGAGTTCATGGGACAGCTGGTAGCAGCGACTAAAAACATCAAGTTAGGTGATCCGATGGACTCCACGACTACAATGGGGCCAGTGATTAACGAGCAGCAGTTTGACAGAATCCAAGGCTACATCCAGGCTGGTCAGACTGAAGGTGCGAAGATGGTCATTGGTGGGAGTGGGCGCTACTCAGTTGAGGGATTAGAGCAAGGGTTGTTTGTGCAGCCAACAATTTTTGATGCAGTTAACAGTGAGATGGCGATCGCGCGGGAAGAAATCTTTGGTCCGGTACTTTCCGTAATCACCTTCAAAGATGAAGCCGAGGCCCTCCAAATTGCCAATAACTCAATGTACGGCTTAACAGCAGCGGTATGGACAAAAAATTTGGATACTGCCTTGCAGATGGCAAAAGGAATTCGGGTTGGAACGGTCTGGGTAAACACTTACCATGCTTCGGGACTTGAGCCTTGTATGCCTTATGGCGGCTACAAGCAGAGCGGTATTGGTCGAGAATTGGGGCACAAGGGTCTTGAAGAGTACTTCGAGACGAAATCCATCCAAATCAAATTAGGAAATTGAAGGTAATGTTTTAGATGTGTGGATATAGGGGTAAATAAGCGCGAAGCTGTCACCAGGGGCTTTTCTTGCCTAAAACACTAGTATCAGACTTGGTGCAATACTTAGTAACACACTATTGAAAAACAGTGTGTTACCAACCAAAATAGTGTTACTTTTAGTATGACACCAGTAAAATATTTAGAGTAACACTAAGCATGGCTACAGATAAACCAAGAATTACAGCCTACGTCAGACAAGATTTATTCGACAAATTTAACGAGTTTTGCGAACAGTATGAGGTAAAACACTCGAAGGGGATAGAGCTAGTTTTAGCTGAGTATTTTACTGGTAACATACCAGATGTGACACTAAACCCGTTAGCCAGTATGGGAGTATCAGAGAATGAAGTTGAAGCTTTAATTGACAAGAAGTTAGAAGGAATTACATCACTAAGTAACACTAGTGTTACACCCAAGAATGCAATTACGGTAGAGGATTTGGATAAAGAGATCGCATCTCTTGCTGATGATGAGAAATTTATTGGAACTGTAGCGTCAAAGTTGCCAGCCTAGTCTCTCAACAAGAATCACCAGAGGCTAGGCAACCAGGTAAATCTAATTCCCCTGCTAAGCCAGGGTTAACTGACGGAGAACTATCAAGATTGATTCATGCTAATCGCGCTATGCTATATCGTTGGCGCACAGGGAATGAACCTAAACGCCCAAGTAAACGATATCAGGAAGTACTGAAGAATTGGGAATTTAAAGGCGATCGCTGGTATCAAAGAGAATAAATCAAGGGAAGACACATAAAATTAGTTGAACGCAGATGAGGAGGACAGTGTGTCTTTATTTCAGGAGAGTAAGCTATAACCCATCGATAGATTGTAGTGTGAGCAATCGATAATCCTCTTTGTGCCATCATCTCTTCTAAGTTACGATAGCTCAACCGATATCGTAGATACCATCTCACGCAGAGTAAAATAATTTTAGGTAGATAATGTCTCCATTTAAAAGGGGATTTTCAATTCATTCAATAGTCACAATATGCAGTGAGCCAATATTACTACATACCAGTTTCGGGTTTTCGCAACACTATCTTATTATGCCAGTGGGAATTTGGTGGTGAGGATCGTAGAGAGTAAGTGACAAAAAGTTAATGGCTTGATTATCTACAACTCTCGACGAACCTTGAAAACGCTTTCGTCACATGATACGATTTGCATTGTGTAAGATTCCTGACCCCGCTCTCCAAAGGAAATCCTGATTTTATTGTCTTTTTCAGCTTTCCAAGTTCCCGTAATTTCTTGTGTTTTATCAGTAGCTCCAATTCCATACTGAATGAATTCTCCATCTTCTTTAATCTCAAATCCATCTCTTCCTCGGGAAGGAGGGAATTGATAATCACTTGGTCGGTAAACTTTTACCTTTTCAGTATCTTCTTCTCGGGAATGTATCCAATGCTTAAAAATTGTTGACGGAAGATTGTTATTCATAGGTTTGTCTAAACAGCCTAGCTGCACTATGGATAGAATTGATAACCCAATTACAAAACTTCTCCTTGAAAAGTATTTATATCTCATTTATTTGATAATAATTGTCATTCTAATAATTAATTTTTGAGTATTTCTTACATATTTATTCTAAATTTAAATAGCTTTGAGAGGTTCTTTGCCAAGAAAAGCGAGCATATATTATGTAAAAAATTTTTAAGAAATACTTTACATAATAGTAACAACGTAATTATAAGTAATAGTTAAGGCCTTGAAAATATAGATTCAAACATTATTTTAGATTAGTGGAGCAAGAGAAACATGACTTCTCAAGGACGCACATGTGGGAGTATGATTCACCATCAAATACTCATGGAAACTTCTCTCACATATAGACAGCAGCGACTATCCATTGAACAATATAGTAGACAATATGAGACAAATATAGCTCGCGCTAGAGCTGATTTTGCGATCATCACTCTTCCTGTTGTGGTTCATGTAGTTTTTAACAATAGTCTTGAAAATATAATTGATGACCAGATCGCAAGTCAGCTCAGAATTCTCAACGAGGATTACAGAATGCAAAATGCTGATATTGGTTTAGTTCCTGAACCATTTAAGCCTTTTATAGCAGATGCCAAAATCGAATTTAAGTTGGCAGCCAGAGATCCTGATGGTAATCCAACCAACGGGATCACAAGAACATTCACTGAAAAAATAGCCTTTAGTTTTGACGATGCTGTCAAATTTGCCTCAACTGGTGGTAAGAATGCTTGGTCAGCAGATAAGTATTTAAATATCTGGGTATGTAATCTAGGCGGTGGACTTTTAGGCTATGCTCAGTTTCCTGGTGGTGATGCTCAAACAGATGGTGTGGTAATTGGTCATCAGTACTTCGGTGACCTTGGTACAGCTACTCCACCCTTTAACAAAGGAAGAACCACTACTCATGAAGTCGGTCATTGGCTAAATTTAAGACATATTTGGGGTGATGATATGGGCGCATGCGCTGGTTCTGATGCAGTTGAAGATACTCCTAACCAAGCCGATGCCAATGACGGTCGTCCTACTTTTCCGCACATAACCTGCGGTAACTTTCCTAATGGGGATATGTTCATGAACTATATGGACTATGTTTATGATGATGCTATGTTCATGTTTAGTGCCGGGCAAGTTGCCAGAATGAGAGCAGCTTTAGATGGTCCGCGAGTATCAATTCAGACTTCTGATGCTTTGACTTCACCTAATTCTTGACAACAATTATTCAAATCAATAGAATATCGTTACGGATATTTTGGAGAAAGCAAGAGTAACTTGTCTTCCTCTAATCAAAATATTCTGTTGGAAATTATTCAGATAATTTGTACGCCTAGTGTGAATTAGGAAAAAGGGAGGAAAAGACAGAAGATGAAAGTTATCAAGCTGTCCATCTAAAATATCTTTTCTCATGAATAGCATAGACTTTGAAAGCCTACTAGTGATAGTTTTCGTTCTTGTAGATGATTGGTATCAGCTAGAAAAAAAGCCAACGAAGGTTAAGAGTCCTGGAGTAAAACCAGAAATGAGTAACAGTGAAATTATGACTTTAGCTCTAATGATGGATTATCTGCCATTTCCAGGGGAAACTCAGTTTATTGGTTTTATTCGTGCTAATTAGGGAAAATGGTTGACCAATTTATTGGAACGAAGTCAATTCAATAGATGTTTGCGAAAATTAGGAGATGACATAGAGATCCTCAGAAGAAGGTGGGTTAGAAAACTGGTAGGGGAGAATGCAAATAGCTTCGTCATCGATACCAAACCAATACCAGTCGTAGGTTATAGAAGAAGTAAGAAACACAGTGACTTTGATGGTAGTGCTGATTATGGTTATTGTGCGGCGCGGAAAATGAATTACTTTGGCTACAAATTGGTAGTCCTCTCCACTCTCCAAGGGCTTCCTGTGGCTTACGATTTAGTCCCTGCCAACACTGACGAAAGAAAAGCTGTTGAGGGCGTACTTCAAGTAGTTCATGGCAGTGATATCTACGCAGACAAAGGTTTCATTGGTCAAGAATGGCAGTCACAAATAATGGACTCTACTGCCAATCGTATTTGGACAATAGCGAGAGAAAATCAACATCACCAACATTCTTCTGATTTGAAACGTTTAATTAGTCGAGTTCGACAACGAATTGAAGGAGTTTTTCACGAAATCCAGAATATTGGTCGTAATCCCGGGTAGTCCTAAAGATGTAAGGATAGAAGAAGAACTAGATTAGTAGTATTAATGTCAATATTCTGTCCGTCTTGTGAGTCCAAGCAAATTGTCAAAAATGGAAAAATACACAATGGAAAACAAAATTATCGGTGTCGTGACT
>DATNPK010000050.1 GCA_036703275.1 Coleofasciculaceae cyanobacterium
ATCTCGATCGAGAAGAAAGAACTGTCAGTAAATATAAAATGCAAAAGATTGAGCGCGAGACACGGCGAATTTAGTTCGCCATGTGTAATCGCGCTGTTGAGAGAAAGCATCTGACTTTGAGGAATAGAATTAAAAGATTACAGAGTAAAAACAATCTGCTTTTCTAAGCTTACTTAGATGCACGATCTAGTGATTGGTTTGTATATTAATAAGTATGAGTTTGGCAGAGATATTTGATTAATTCAACATCTTTGCTACACTACCTAATGACTTAGCCTTCTTGCTAATCTTTGGCTCTGGAAACTGATAATTGTTGACTAATCTATGTTGTGTACTGTAGGGAATTTTGAACCCCGTAAGAATCTCGATATCTTTTTCTGCATTGACAAATGATTTGTTTGCCACAAGTAACAAACAGCATTTTTCTAGGTGAGGACTAATTCTTGTTGCTTTTTTCAGCTTCAATTTCACTGCTTGCTTACTTGAAATATTTATTTGACCAATACAAGTTTTTATTTTTCTCTCTCTTCCTGCTTTGCTCCCCCCTGCTGAATCATAAAAAAATTGCCAATTTCAGGAGCTACTGTTTCTAATAAATGCTTTCTTACGCTCAATTCTATAGTCTCAAACGTCTTCAATTCATCTAATAACGTATCTTGATAAAGTATTTTGGCTATTTCTCTTAGCTTTTCTTTAACTACTAATTTTTCCTCTGGTGTCATCTTTGTTTTATCAAAGTTATTTGATCTCTGTTTTTCCTTTGACACTATTTTACATTAAGCATTTTTACTCACTACAAAAGTGGGATGCTCCCGCTATATTCAATAGTATTTTTCCAGGATGTAGTTTATGAATTACTTCGTTTTTCAGCTCACAAACTGCCTGATTACATCAAAGGTATGAGGGCTGTTTCTCTTATCCAGTCTTCTTTCTAGTTTACTTGTCGCCCCCAGAAATTGGTTCGATCATTTTTGATAAATTAACTTGTTTATTTATTAGACTTTTTCTTTGAGTAAATATTTCATTTCCTGGGGAAGACAAATGTTTTTGAGGCTACAAGCCTAACACTTTTCGCAATTTACTTGTTCACCAGTACTTTCGGGTAGATCTTAAAATCGTCTGGCAAATAATAGAGCAAAAAATACCAATTCTTAAAAAACAAATCAATTCAATCCTGCAAATCTAGAAAAATAACTATGCTTCTCCTAGATTTTTGCTATCTTTCCTCAGTTTTGGCGACACAACCAATATTCGCAATACCCGCCTAAATTACTTTATCTTCTAAGAAATATATATTGTCCTGCTTATTATATGCGACACAACCGTTTTTTGTTGCTTCATGAGAGATTTCAATGTCTGTACTGATTCAGCGATCGCTATTTTTGTACTATATGCGGGCATAGCCCTTTGTGACATTAGCTTTTTTTTTAACATCTACACCAAGTCTCCAGTGACTTTTGGGAATTGGTATTACTCAGCAGACTCCATATCAAACGTAAAAGTTAATAAATTTCCTTTTCCGAAGCCAATGAGATCGCCCGAATTTAATTTATACCAATTTCCAGGTAACAGGGGATATTTATTTAAATAAGTACCATTAGAGCTACCTAGATCCTGAATATAGTATTTATCTCGCTCAATACGAATATTAGCCTGTCTTTTGGAGACAACTCCCGAATGGCGAAATTGAGACAAATCTATATCTGGAATTAAAGAGTTGATGGGTTTACCAAGATGAATCAAAATCTGAGTGTTTGGTATTTCAATTGTTTCATTCGTTTGAACATGAATTAATTGAACGCCGTGTAATTGTAAAATTGTGGGGAATTTGGAAGAAAATTCGTATTCAGGTAAGGAGACTGGAGTTGCGATTGATGGAGTTTGAACTGTAGTTGGTTTTTCTGGTTTGGAAGCAACTTCTTCTGGTTCTGGTCTGGGTTTTTCTGGTTTGGGAAGTAAAAGCAAATTAAATAATACCAACGTCATTAAAGAAAAGCAGCTAGTCCCCCAAAAGACACCTGGCATACCCCATAAACTAAAGAATATCCCTCCTATTAAAGGACCTACTGCTTGACCTAATGATTGCACGCTAGCATTGACTGCCATAAATGCAGCTCGCCGATTATCTGCGGCCAATCCTGCTAATATTGCTTGGCTAGAAGGTAGGGCTAAAGCTTGACCGACACCAAACAAAACACTAGGAACGATTAATAGCCAGGCATTTTGAACCAGAGGAACAATCCCGATTGCGATCGCCATAATTACAAAAGCTGCCTTAATCAGAGTAATTTCTGATATGCGCTCGGCTAATCTTCCTAACTGGGAAGCAACGATTGCTAGGGACAATGACATACTAGCCAAAATCACACCATTAAGGATTCCAGAAGCACCAAACTTAACTCCTGCCAAAATAGGTAGATAAGTAATAAACGCTCCAAATTGAATTACAAATAAAGAACCTACTGCTAACAATAGTCCCAATACCGCAGGATTATTGACACTTTGTAACGTAGCTTTTAAATAAACTTTAAGGTCTTCATCTGGAGCATTGCTAGGCTTTTGGGGAAGCTTGAGTACAATCAAAACTAACATTATTAGAGGAAAAGCAGCCACCGAGACCAAAAACGGATAACGCCAGCTCAATCCTCCCAAAAGTCCACCCATCAAGGGATAAACTGCCGAACTCATGCCAATCACGCTGGCATTCAAAGACATAGCCTGACCTAAAGCTCTGCCACGATAGAGCATGGCAATCATGGTAAGTGCCAAAGAATCTAAACTAGCTGCCCCCAAACCCTGCAAAAATCGCCATCCGAGCAGGGTTTGAAAATCATGAGCAAAAGAACTACAACCTCCAGCAATACCAAATAATAATAAAGATGGAATTAACACCTTTTTAATACCAATGCGATCGGCGAGTAAGCCCAAAATGGGAGTGGCAATGCCCACGGGAATAAAAAACATGGTCATTACTAATTCGATCTCTTTGGGAGATACATCAAAAACGCCAGTTAAATCCGAGAGTATAGGTGCAATGGTTTGTCCACCCATAATCGCGGTCAGAGTTACACCAATAATGATATAAAGTTGGCGATCGCGAGCAGGATTTTTCTTGCTTGTAAAGTCAGGTTGCATATTAAGTAAACTTTTTACATGAATCAGATAATAGTTAATAGAGAAAAGTTTTCGCAGCTTAAGCAGTTCCTAGGTAAGTATTCAGGTATCAAAAAGGGTAGTGTTGTAAATCTGTTGAATCTATACTTAGATATCTATGCCAAATTCATATCTATTTATGAACAAACCGATCACAAGATCGTGCATTTCTTCCGATTTAGAAAAACAGATGGTTTTTCTGGCTAAACGTTTGAT
>DATNPK010000051.1 GCA_036703275.1 Coleofasciculaceae cyanobacterium
GCGATGAATCGAAGCATTATCTTGAATAATTACCGTGAATTTCCCAGTATCAAACAATCTTTTTGTTGCCTTGTCTGCTTGAGTATCCATAAACTGAAGGTAGTTTTTAGCTTTGTAAGTCCCCAGTTTTAAACCATACTCAAAACTTTGAGAATCCTCCCACACTCCCATAAGAGCTGATTCTTCTGCCTCTAGTTTTATTTTGAGTAATTGATTTTTGTTGCCCAAGAGCGACCATAACCATAACTCAATGGACTCTCCAAACAACATCCTGACTCATCTAAGTAAAGTAAAGTAATCAATTCTTGTTTTGCCCATAATTTTAGAGTCTCCCAATCTGTTTTTTTGGCTTTTTTGTAATCAGGGTTGGGACTTGTGGGTGGTTTTTGACTTAATCTTTTCCAACGCCATTTTTTTTAAGCAATATACGCCTTACTTGCTCTGCTCCTAATTTGACTTGCCGCTCTCTGGCTAATTTTTGACTTAATTGTCTAGCACTATAATTTCGCTCTTGCGATAACCAGCCTGTCATCGCTTGCCAGTCCTCACTGTTCCATGTTGCTTTTCTTCCTCTGCCCCGAGCTTCCCATAAACCTACTAGCCCATTTGATTCCCAACGATGAATTGCTCCTCTTACCGTTGATGCAGCACATTCTAAATAACTAGCGATCGCTTTAACTGTCCATCCTCTACTATTAAGACGTAATATAGTTGCTCTTTGTTTTGCGACGCGATAGCTAGTGCTAAAGCATACCGCTTCGAGACCGAAGGGCGGAGTGCGGTTTATCCGTGAATCCTTTAGGGCATATCCTTTAGGGTTCGTCTCGGAACTAGATCTGCTAGCTCTAACTGTTTTAGGGTTTTATCTTCATCAAGAGTAAGAATTATCTTTAATGCTGCTGGCATATGCGGAGCGGTATGCCACGGCACTAGCTTCGCGTCGTCCTTTAGGACTGCTAAATTCCCATTCTAAAATTAACCATGTTTTATTTTACGTTTTTTTAGGTGGAACTACTTATCTTCTTTTCCCCTCTATAATAGGCATTTACTGCTTTTTTTGTTAAATCGTAGCTATAAGGAGCAGGCATTTTTTCTTTCTTTTGGCGATCGCCTTAATTCTAGCTAACTTTGTCCTAACCTAGCCCCGTATTGCTATATTTTTCAATAGAGCTAGATTGTTGTAACCAAGAAAAAGTAACATCGACCGCATCTCTTGGAGTAGGCAATTCTTGAAACTCAAACCCAATAGGAAAGATTAAATTATCATTAGCTATAGATTCTGGGACAAAATAATCTTGCCATTCTTGAACTGATTCTAAAGTTTGTTCGAGGGCTGCTAAAACTTCAGTAAAAGTTAGATCCCAAGTTAAATCGCTCTTGATGGGCATCGAGCTAGCTAGCAATCCCATAATTGGGTGCATTTCTTCGTATTCTCGGCGATCGCAATTCATGCCAATAACGATGCTAGATTCTTCTGTCAGTCGCCAGACAAGTATTTGCCAACAGGCTAATAGAATTGTGACTGTAGTGGTTTGGTAGTTTGGGGCGATAGTTTCTAGTTTCGTCGTTACCTCTGGGGCGATCATTATATCTAAAGTTTGAATCTCCCATTTCACCCCTACATTTCACTGCTTATCTGTTATTTCAGTCTTTTGTCACCCCGTGAGCCGATAAATTAAAAACTTATGAACGTCATCTTGTTAAACAAGAAAGAATTGTCAAAAATTCTAGGAGTAGCGCCATCAACTTAAATGTTCAGATGGTTAGAGATGGCTATGCTTGGCACTACGAGAGATATTCAGGTAATTGTCCAATTCGAGGAGAGTTTGCGATCTCCTTCGGAGGTGGCTCAGAAGGAAAGTTTGGGAATCTGGTCAGATAATCCTCAAGCACCTTGGGATTGGCGTTGAGACAGCAATTAGACAAAAAATAAAGCTCTTTCGTATAAACGGACAGTTTAGTAGTTATGCAGGTTCTTTTCCTGCTTCCTCGATTTTGAACTTTGATAATGGAAAGTTTATAGATGTTACCCGCCAACATTCTCAAGAACTCAGAGCTACTGCTTGGCAAATGTATCAAGCATTTCTGGAAGCTAAAAAAGAAGGTTATGAAGTAAATGGCATTTTAGCTGGATATGTAGCCGAAAAAATTTGGTTGGGAGAATACGAAGAAGGTTGGAAGTTCATGCTGGCTAATTACGACCGTACTTCTGACTGGGGATTGGAAATCTATCGGGGAGAAAAAGTAGCTGGTAGATATCCCGATTTTCCAACAGCTTTAAGAGCTTTTTTGATAGAAGAAGGTTACTTAAGTAAAAACGCTAGACTTTAACAGAAAAAAGAATACGAGATAAAATCGATTAAATTGACTTTTAAATCATGAATAATTTACTACAACAGTTAACTGAAACATTTTTATCAAGCCAAAAGCCAAAGTCTTTTGTGATTTTATTTGATTCGATTGCGACGCGAAGCTAGTCCTTTAGGGCATCCGCTTCAGAGCTAGCTTTTATGCTCGATGGAGAATGGGACAATTGTAATAGCGTTACCCTAACCAAATATGACCGAGAAGCAGTAAAGGAAGCAGCAGCTTTAATCGAGGCTAAATGGTGTCGTTGTGGAGACAGTGTAGCTCTATTACCCAAAGTAGCAGAAAAAGTCTTGCTAGAACGTTACAAGACAGGAGAAAGATATTTTATCAATGCTAATTTAAGATGTTCTCTTCTTTCAAGGCAGTGCTTAAAGGGTGTAAGTTTGAGTCATGCTTTCCTCAATCAAGCCGATCTGACTGAAACAGACTTAAGCGATGCTGATTTGTCGGCAGCAGATACTAGTGGTGCTGATTTGACAAGAGCTAATCTGAAGGGGGCAAACTTGTTTAGGACGAACCTAACAAAAGCTAATTTGACAAGTGCCAATCTCAAAGGAGCGAGATTACAGAAAGCTTGTTTGAAGGGGGCAAATTTAAGTGGTGCTAACTTGGATGGTGCGGACTTAACCAGAGCAGATTTAAGAGGAGCAGAGTTGAATAATATTTCACTTAATGGAGCGAATTTAACAGGAACAATGCTGACAGTTGAACAGTTGCCGAATTAGAAAGTTTTTCTAATAATAATTAATAGTGTATCCTTGCAAATTGAACTTGACCGAGATTTTGGCAGTTGTGCAATGGAAATAGAAGAATTTAGACAACAAAATCCCCAACAAATAAAAGGCTATCCCCTCGCGCTTCAGGCGTTATGGCACGACTATCAGGGTAATTGGCACAAATCCCATAAGCTAATTGACCATGAGAGCGATAAGCAAGAGCGGCATGGCGACACGAAGTTATATCCGAAGGTGTATCCTTTAGGAGTCCTTTAGGGCTTCGCTACGCGATTGTGCTTGGGTTCATGCTTATCTGCACCGAGTTGAGGGAGATTTAGGGAATGCTCGTTATTGGTATCGTCGCAGCGGTAAACCAGAATCAAAACTGAGTTTGACTGAACAAAGGCAGCAGATAGCTCAGGCTTTATTAAAACAATTTTAATTGCCCAGGACTAACTGGACTATATCTGCCCCTGTGTAAATCTAAATGACAAGCAGCGCAGACAGACAGCAGATTAGATAGCCGATTATCCGTCGTGTCATGGTTGCGATGGTGAACCTGCAATATATCCGCCGTCCATTGCGAACGGGTTAAACCTTTTGGTCGTTCTCCTGGCTCATAACATTTCTTCCCGCAGCATTCGCACCGCCATCGTGCAGCTTCTTTTACTGATAATGCTAGACTATTCCAATTATCGGGATACAAACTAATATTTACAGGCATTTTGATAAAAGTGCGTTAGCAAAGCTTAACGAAATTATCGCGTCGCAATTCATCTTATCGTAAAGTGGCGATCGCTTCATATTTAATAGCCATCTCAATATACGTAAATAACTACACTCGCGCTAAATGCAGGGCAATAGTTCAAAAATACTCTCTGACAATGAAATCAGTCGTCATTGAAAATCCGAGCGTTAATTCTCCGTTCTCTAAACCACAGCGTCACTTTCGTTTTGATGATGAAGGTATTACTAGTGAGATGGTTGAGCAAAGGCGCACCAGTCAATACTTTATACCCATCGCCAAACCGAAGAAAAAAGATAAACAGCTACACGATCTCGTTGAAGAAAACGGCTTTATTAATGATATTCGTCGGCAAGTTTCTTTGTAGAGAAATGCTAACTATCGCAGTACGGCTAACATCACTCCCAATACTGTTCGGTTAATAATTAAACAGCAGAAGGAGCAACGGCAAAAGTAAGTGCTTGAAGTTGAGTAAAATCAGTTCGATGAATTGGCTTTCTTGCTTTAAATTTAGAGCGAGGTTTCTTGACGGGTCGAAATGATTTGTTCGACAAAGCCTGTTGAAATCGAGAGAGATCGCTTGCCAGAAATTCTCAAAACCCTACAAATATCTGATTTTGCCAAACTTAACTGGTTGACTAAGCCATTAAGAGCTTTTGAAGGTCGTACTCCTGTTGAGATCTTGAAAAACGGTAATGAAGAGGATATTGAAGATTTGATCATTGAAGAATTGAGGAGTTGGTGTAGCTCAGTAATGGAAGAGATTAGATGTTCTACCACCAACTCGTAATATTAGCCCTCAATTCTTCAATGATAAATGTTTCTTGATCTCGCTCAGTTTCATTAGCAGGTGTAGTCCAGTTTGATAATGGCATTCCGTTTAGCATCATTTTAACTTAGTGGGATAGGTTCATAGTCATAAAAATTAAGCAAAAATTTCTGCTAAATCAACAGTTAATCCTGGCAAAAAATGCTCTTCAGATATATTAATCGGACTTGATAGTACTTCTTTATCCTGTCCTGCTCGATAAATCTCTACTTGTCGCTCATCAGGATTAATTAACCATCCCAACCTGACTCCACAAGAGATATATTCCTCCATCTTGTGCTGTAATTCCAACAGCTCGTCGGAAGGAGACATTAATTCAATGACAAAATCTGGGTCAATAGGGGCAAATCCTCTTTTTTGTTTAGCTGTGAGACTATTCCAACGATCAAGCTCAATCCATGATACGTCAGGAGAACGAGTCGCCCCGTTAGATAGCCTGAAACCTGTAGACGAATCAAAAATCTCTCCTAGCTTATATTGACGATTCCAGTACCAAATTTGACCAAAAAGATTGCCATTTTTCTTACCACTTTCACTACCTGTAGGAGACATAACAATCAGTTTTCCTTCTTTATCAGTTTCAAATTTCGCTTCAGGATTATCTGCACACAGTTGCTCAAAATCGTGGTCGCTAATTTTATCTGTAAAAGCTGTGAGATTGATTGCTACGTTCATTTTAGTTCCCCAACTATAAGGCTAAAACAATTATAGCGATGAGAATGTACTGAAAAATGAATTTTAGTTACTGATTTAGTTACTTACCCTATCCAACCAGACAAGTTCTCTTTCACGATCAAACTGAAGAAACGGACGGCGATCGCTCTCGTCAGAGAGAAGGTTGGCCAGCAGGAAACAAGGAAGTTCCAAAAGCTCGCGGCATCAGCGATTCTCTTAGAAGCATAGCGCAAATGCGAGCGTCGAGAAACGATAGCAGTGGACAGGAAAAACAGGCGAACTCGAGCCAGGAGCAACTATGAAAAATGTCAAACTTGGCAAACTTTGGGACTCGCTTCACTCTAGTTACTGGTTTTTGCCCACTATCTTTGCGTTTGTAGCGATCTCGTTAGCATTTACTATGCTATGGCTCGATCGCCTCATTCCCGAAAAAATCGGACAAGGTGCATCCCAATTAAAGCAACCTGTAAAAGAACTTCCAGCCGATTTTGACGAAGTCAACGCAGCACTCGTGGTCGCACGACGAGTGACCGTTGACTCGGATGCTTACAGGGTGAGAGCGAAGAGTAATGGTTATTTGCAGGGTTAGTCAATACGGCTTTTAATCAGATTCGACAATACGGCAAAAGCGATGTTGCTGTAACTATTCGTTTGCTAGAAGCGATCGCCACGATTGCTCGTTATATGTCAACCCCTCAAGAGCGCGAAATACTTTTTCCTCATGCCGAGATGATTAAGCGCGATAGCCAGCAAGCCATATCCGAAGAATTGGACAAAAAAGATATTGACAAGCGTTACGTGACAATTAAGAAAGAACTTTTGGTCAAATGAATTCAACGATCTTATTTCTTTCTGGGCTATTTGCGATCGCATTACTGTTTACCTTTCTCGCTCTTTGGAGTAATTTTGAATGTCCTTAAAGAAGAACTACCAGAAGAACGTCAAAGTCGTTTTTGGGCATTTGCCCTGGGTGCAGCAATTTATGCACTGCTTTTGCTGACACTATAAGCGATCGCCAAAGAAAAAACTGACACTTAAGACTTTTATTCTAGTTGATTAGAAGTTAAATCTACTTTAACCATTGAAAGAATTTCTGGCTGAATCTTTTGTAATTCTTGTTTTGAAGCTGTTTCAGCTTGGGTAAAAGAAATGCGATCGCCAGTCGCTGGGTGAGTACTCAAAAATGTTGGTGGTATTGGCTGCGTAATTTTTCTAGAAAGTTAATCATGGCAACTTGCGGATAACTAGTACGAGCTAAATTCTTTACTGCTAGGCGATCGGCTTCGTATTCTGCTTCGCGACTGCGGGGACAATTCAACGCTAGTTCTATCCCTATCCGTACTAGGGCGTCACTATCTACTCCTGCTGCTGTAGCTACCCCTTGGGCGATCGCGGTTTGTTGCATTTGTTCTATGGTATGACGTTCGGCAATATGACCGATTTCGTAGGCTATGACGGCTGCTAGCTGTGCTTCATTGTCTACAACATTTAATAAACCAGTAGTCACATAAACAAAACCTCCAGCAGTTGCAAAGGGGTTAGCATTTTTATCTACGATCTTGAAAAGTATAGGGAATATCGGGGCGAGTGCTATTTTGCGCCAAGCGTTGACCGACGCGATCGACATAACGATTCGCGCTAGCATCCTCAGCGAGTTGAAACTGCTGCCCGATGGGCTGTCGATCGATCTGTTTGCCCAAAGCCAGTTCTTCTTTATCAGAAATATTATAAAGTTGGACGATTTGCGCTCATGGATTGGGAGTGAGCAATTTCAGGTGTATGCGACATTAAAACCTAACGCGACTGAAAAGCCAATTAAAGGATAATACCAATGACGACCATGGTCACAAAACAGCTTTTTCATCATACAAATTTTTAAAAATATTTGTTATATCGATAAATTAGGAATTAAAGAAGTGTCAAAAATTATTGTTCCGATTAAACAGCAACTAAAAACGATTTGGATACTGCTTAAAAATACGGCGATTAAGTGGCAAGAAGATAAAGTGTCACTGTGGGCAGCGGCGATCGCTTTTTATACAATTTTCTCGCTCGCGCCGTTGTTAATTATTGCGATCACTATTGCTGGTGCGGTATTCGGTCAAGAAGCTGCCCAAAATCAGATTGTCGAGCAAATTCAAGGACTGATTGGCAACCAAGGAGCGCAAGCCGTGGGAATAATGATTCAAAATACCCAACAGCCAGGAGCGAAAGGTGTTTTAGCAACGACGTTTGGGGTAGCGACGCTATTATTAGGGGCATCGGCTGTTTTCGGACAATTACAAGAGGCACTTAATACAATTTGGGATATTAAACCCCAGTCGGGCATAAATATTAAGAATTTCTTGCAAAAACGGTTGCTATCTTTCACGATCGTCTTAGTTATTGGTTTTTTGTTACTAGTTTCTCTAATTCTTAGTGCTGTACTTGCCGCGATCGCTAATTTTTTTGGACATCTATTTCCACAATGGATTCAATTGGGGCAGATGCTCAATTTGATCTTTTCTTTTGGAGGAACAACGCTGTTATTTGCTTTACTTTATAAGGTGCTGCCTGATATTAATATTGCCTGGAGCAATATTTGGATTGGAGCCACTACCGCTGCTTTATTATTTACGATTGGCAAATCTTTAATTGGCTTATATCTCGGTAACAGCAGCATCGGCTCTAGTTATGGCGCAGCCAGCTCTTTAGTTATCGTCTTGATTTGGGTCTTTTTTTCGGCTCAAATTCTTCTACTCGGTGCCGAGTTTACGCAAGTTTACACCAAACGATGCGGCTCTGTAATTAAGCGGTCAAAATGACATTATTTAGCTGCGTTTGGAATTGCTGACTGATATACGCGCTCAAAAATAAGCACGGGTCTAGATTCTGTATTCTGCTTCTAGTTGTCTTACAAAGCCTTCATCCCAATTAGGTAATCGATCTCGATCGAGTTTCTGATTTTTTACTGAGTAGTTTGGGACGAAGAAATCGCACAGATATATATCAATAAGCATTAAATTTAAATAATAGATTTATTAGATTTATTAGATTTAGAGAAAAACCGTAGAGCGAGCGCTCCAAACCATAGGAGCGATGATTTGGACACGGGCATAAAATCAAGAAATGGCTGTAATTCTATCACCGTAAAGATTTATTTTAGAAAGTGACATAAGAGAGTTATCGCTCCCAGTTTTTGTAAAACCTGAGACTGATATATTAAAAACATTCAACACTCAAAAAACATTAATCAATAGAATGGTTTGAAATCACTTAATCATTATTATCGAGCCAAAAGAAAATGCGCCAACTACTGATTCAAGTACCGCAGGGTAAAGGAAAAGAAGTTCTCAAAATTGCTCAAAAACACGACGGGGCAAACTTGGCACAATTTGAGGCAACAGGAAGCGATGGCGCGAT
>DATNPK010000052.1 GCA_036703275.1 Coleofasciculaceae cyanobacterium
TTTTACTTCTGGTTGGTAACCATAATGAGTATAATCTCGTATAAAGGTAGAGCGAGGACATTCTTTATGGCGACAGCAATAGCGTTGTTTTCCTTGTTTTGATTTCCCATTTTTCACTACATCTGTTGATTGGCAAAATGGGCATCTTACTGCTATCCAAACTGTCATTTAATTTTTAATCCTCAAACTTTTCTTGACTTATCAATTATACCCTAATACACTCTTTTGCTACACAACCCGGATATTTGCGATCTCACTGCCCCAGAAGTTATAGTAAAAGGGCGAGGTTTAAAGCAATTTCAAGAACCTGTAGATGTCTTAAATGCTGGTAACTCTGGTACTACCATGCGGTTAATGTTAGGAATCTTAGCAGCGAGAGATAATTGCTTTTACACTATAACAGGCGATCGCTCTTTAAATTCTCGTCCTATGTCTCGCGTTATCAAACCTTTAACTCAAATGGGGGCAGAAATTTGGGGGAGACAAAACAATAATTTAGCTCCTCTAGCTATTAAAGGAAAAAAGTTGCATTCAATTCACTACCGTTCCCCTATAGCTTCGGCTCAAGTCAAATCTTGTGTTCTTCTAGCTGGCTTACACAGAGAAGGACAAACCACCGTCACTGAACCTGCCCTATCACGAGATCATAGTGAAAGAATGCTGAAAGCCTTTGGCGCGGATCTTAAAATCGACTCCCAAACTAATAGTGTCACTATCAGGGGCGGTAATAATCTACAAGGGCAATCAGTTATTGTACCTGGGGATATTAGTTCGGCAGCGTTTTGGTTAGTAGCTGCTTCAGTTGTACCAGATTCGGAACTAACACTAAAAAATGTCGGAATTAACCCCACTCGGACGGGAATTTTAGATGTTCTCTTCAAAATGGGTGCAGATATCACGATTGAAAATAAAAGAATTGTTGCAGGAGAACCGAGCGCAGATTTGTGTGTTCGCTATAGTCGTCTAAATGGATGCGAAATTGCTGGAAAACTCACCCTACGCTCTATTTATGAAATTCCGATTATTGTAGTAGCAGCAGCTTTTGCTGAGGGAAAAACTGTAATTAAAGATGCAGCCGAACTACGGGTCAAAGAAAGCGATCGCTTTATGCTGGGCATATCGAACAGGTCAGTGGCTCTCTCAAACAAAACCGATTTTGATTAAAAAACATGGACGAAAAGCTAAAAGCATTTTCCGTTATGGCTTTGATCGTTTACGTTCTATTTTCTTGAATCTAGATGAACGTGAAGACGATTTTCTTCAGTCTCTACAGTTTTTGTCCTGTACTTAGGTATTTTTAATTTTTTTGCGACACAACCAAAGTTTTAACTCAGTTTGACAAACAAGAGATATTCTCTTCATCTTATAGTTCAAAATTTTCCGTAATGCTGAAACTTCCCAAGCTCACCTGAATTTGAAATCGTTTTCCTTGTTCTCCTTTAAAGGATTTAAGTTGAATATAGTTATCTTGAGTTCTCGATTGCACTTTTTGGAGAATTTTTCCTGCTTTTGACAATAAAATCAGTTTTAGGTTAGGTGGCAAATGTCTCACTTCACCATGGGGATGTAATTGAACCGAAACAGCTAATTTTTCGTTAGGTTTCTCTTCAATTTTCACTAACAATGCTACATTTCGCTCTCCCAACTGCATCCCCAAGTTGATGAGTTTGGCTCGCTTCACTTCTTCATCGGCATTTCTAAGACCGTATTCTAAATTTGCTTCTAGATTGATGAGCGAGTCAATTGTCTGCCAAGTTTCATCAAATGCATTTTGTAGCCACTGGCTTAATTTAGTCGTGCTTTTTTGAATATATTCCTTTGGTGCTACTGTTGTAGTCTGAACTGCGTCTACAGGCAAAGAAATGCTGGCAGGTTCTAAAAAACGGCAATAGAACAATAGGTGATTTGGCTCCGTATCGAATAAAGATAGTGGTAACTGGTAAAAATTATCCTGGGGTTGTAAATTTACGCCCTCGCGATAATTAATTAATTGGTCATAGTTGAGACAACCTCTAAAAATAACTTCTTCTTGCTCTTCTGACACTTCCAAAATCACATAAAAATGAGCTGTTAGTTCTGGAGACTCTATAATATTTCTGGGTAGCATGACCTGTTCATCTAGCAGATGATCGGTAGCGATCGCACAAACTTTGAATTCACCAATATTGAGCCTACCTGTATTCACAATCATCCGCTCGCTCGCGCTAATAGATTGCTCTGGCATTCTCTCTTTGAACCATTTTTCCAAGGCAAATAACGCCAATGTATCTAAATAGATTTGCCATTGGCTCGATTCATAGTTTACTCGGTTGCTAATTTTTTTAGCTCGGTCGAAATCTTCTGGCTCTAACCAAATAGATTCTGGTAATAACAGCCTAAAATCAGTTGGAGTATTTAGAGATTTGAGCATTTTTTACCTTTAAATATTTATGTATTGATTAAGTTATATTGTTTAAAATTAGACAAAGTTGCTGAGAATATATACTGTCCATTTTACGGTTTTTTCCTGCCCTAATTTCTTTTGCTGCTTCAATAAAAATTTCTGTATCGGCAAAAGTTTCAATTTGTTCGGTTACGCTTTGAAGATATTCTAGTTTTGGAGGATTTTCGGTTAAACCCTTTTCTAGAGCTTTTTCCAAGATACTTACCAGCAGTTTTTGTATGCAAACGACACGCACCTTATTCAGTAGTTCCCCTGGATTTAATATTCGTCTCGCTCGATCCCAATTTGACATTTCTAGTTTAGGTGCAATATCTTTTAAACTCAACCCCTTGTCGTAATAAAGTTGCAATCCAGGAATGAATTGTTTGGCATAGGGCGCATATTTTTTGCTTTTTTCTAGTTTAGTTATCCAACTATGAATTTCTTGCTCTATCGTCTGAGTTAAAGCGAGTGCGAGTTGTTCATGTAGAAATTCCAAGAGTTCCTGCTGTTCGACATCCAATTTGCCTGTAGATTCATTGGGTAAATCCGTTCTGGTTGTATAATCGCCAGTATTGGGATCTTGAATCTCTAAAGGTTCTCTATTACTCCATACATCATATTGTCTTAACTGCAATGCTACCTGTTTTAATTCTTTAAGCAACTTTGCCGTAGTTTGAACGGTGACATTTCTCCCCTGCAAACAGTCGAGCATTTCCTCTAATTGAACGGTTGAGGGGTCGGGACATCTTTTTGCTCCTGGCGATCGCTGCCGAACTCTGTCGCGACGATAGACTGAATGGTAAACTTCTACAATAGTGCGATCGCCAGGAGCCAATTGCTCAATTTGTTTGGGTCTAGCTCTATTCAACAGCGCCCAATCACTAATGTGTTTAAAACCAAATTCGGCTAAGAAATTTTTGATTTCGGGATGTTGTTTGGTTTGCAAAAAAGCCCAATTATCCAAGCTCATTCTTGAGGGGGAGCCGGCATTATATGTTTGCAAAACCTTGACGGTAAAAAATTGGTAAGCAGTTGGTTTAGCTTTACCCTCTTGATTTAAAGTCAGTTGCGTTTGGCGATCGCGATCCAAGACTACCAAAGTTTCTCCGTCATCATTGAGAGCAAACGTCAGCAAATCTTGATAGCTAAACTGCTTATCACCACCAAAAAGATTATCCAGCTTGCAACAGGCTTTGAGAATAGGTTCGGAAACATAACACCTCAGACAAAGACCAGCTTGGGCGCGACTTGCCAGGTCCACCGCAGGATCTTGGTGGTAAAAATATGAGATTAGATTCGATTTTAGGTCACTCGTACATGCGGACAAGTCCTGTGTCTGGCTTTCAAAGCCAGAGCTGGCGGCTGATCGCCGAAGGCGGTCATTATTCTGAGTTTTGACTAATTTTTGCTCGACGAATTCTCGTGCCAAAGGTGCTACAGCCTGTTTATATCCCAACCTTTCCCCAGCGGGATTGATGCGCCAAATTTTCCAGTATCTTGATGACACAGTCATAAGTATTGCTCTACCTCATCTTAATTAATATTCTGTTTCTAAAGTGCATAGATTTATAGTTGCCAGAGATTTTGAACTGATGCAGCTTTTACAGCACAACTAGACAATTCACACGATTTAAATTAAAGTCAGTTGCTCTTTTTTTGATTCAACAGTTTCATTGCTACTTCTATGCTAGATCTCATTCGATTAAAGGCAATTACCAGAAGACCAATTTCATCTTTAGAATCTTCTGCAAAATCAGCTTTGAGATCTCCGCGACTGATCGCTTGTGCGGTTCTAGCTATTTTTTGAATCCGCAGAATTACAAAGCGTTTCAAAAAGAAATTGAGCCAGAAAATAATCACAATAAAAGTAGCAGCCAAAATTCCTAGTGTGGTGACAAATGAACGACGAACACTGGCTAAAATTTCTTCAGCAGGAACGTAGACAACCTGAGCTGCAACGATCTGATTCAGTTCCCATCCAAAACCGTTTTCGGTACCATAAGTCGTCAACAAGCTCTGAGGAGCTTTGCTTGGAGTTGAGTGGCATTTGAGGCAACTTTGTTTTTTCAGGGTAAATGGTCGTGCTACGTAAAATACATCTCCTTCATAAAACTCACGCCATCCACTTTTTTGCAAAGAACCTTGCTCTTGAAACTGCTCTACCAGCTTAGTTTCAAACTCGTCTGCCCGATCTCGTAAGTTTGTCGGATTGGGTGCGGCATCTTTATAAATAAACTGTGCATAATCTGGATTTTTACGAAAATACTCAAAGACTTCTCTGGCAGCGTAGGTGGGAATTGCCTCTGGAGTAAATTTGGACTCAGTTTCTATTCTCTCTTTGAGAAGAGGATTAACTCGGTCTTGAGTATAGTTTCTAACTCCATTTACTGTTTCCATAAGGACTAAAGCTTTAGAGCTAACTTCAGCTTCAGCCCGATGTTTGAGTGTCCCCCAAAATGTCAAACCACTGAGTAAAATTCCAATAATGAAAATGATAATGACAAATAGATTAAATTTAGTACTGATTTTAATATTTTGGAAGCGAGTCTTGAAAAACATACCTACCTCAAACTTGATTTTCCAAAGTTATTGCTGTTTTCTCTAAATTCGAGCGATATTTACACTTTTTTTATGATAATTTTTTTTATGATAATTATTTAACTTGAGTCTAAAAACCGTTGTCTAAATTCAATCGCTTTTTGAGGCTCGAAAATCTTGGCTGATAAAATTTCAATCAGTTTTTCTCTCGAAATTTGAGGAAAGGAAGCTAGAGCATTTTGAACTAAAAAAGCTGCGATTGGACCCACAATTTCTGCTAGTGCTTGTTCATATTCACAGACCAAAACGTCAGTAATTTCTTGCTTTTGAGAAACAATGGGAGTATTGATTGGCACTTGAAAGCGATGAGCCGGAGCGCAAAGTTCCGTAGCGCGGGTTTCCCCGCTTAAAGAAACTGCTTCACCCTTTAGGGAATTCGTGATAGATGCATTGCCAGGCTCTTGCAGTAAAGGTTTTATTTGCCGCTTAAACTCTGTTAGCTGAGAAACAGAGAGATAATTCGTTAAGTTCTCTACTAACTTTTCGAGCGTAAGTGACTGTGCTTTAAATTGTTGGAGCAAGCTAGAGGCAATTGGTCCGAGCGATTCTGTTAATATTTCTTCCACACGGAAATATTGCTTTGGAGTAAAAAAAGAAGCTGGTCGACTACTTATTTCAAGAGTAATATTAGCTTCACTATTTGATTCTAATTGTGGCTCCAATTGCCGAACAATCTTGGGGGCTAGAATCAGATTATCGGTAGTTAATTCTGATTCTAAATTTACTTGTGAAGACTGATGCCACAAGCCATCCAACTCTAACCAAGTTGGCAGTTTTATGGCTGGATTTTGACAACTTATAGGTAACCAAGAAGCTCCAGGAAAGTCTTCTTCCAATCCTTGCAGCTTCCTGCACGAGCGTCGCATCGCTCGATTGAAAGAAAGCTCATCGATGGCAAATGCTTCTAAAAAATACTTTAGAAACTCTTGTGCTACTCGATTAGGCACTGGTTCTCGCATCACCACAATAACGGGAATATGTAATCTCTCCAATGCTGAAGCCAATCCCAATCCATCACAGGAATTAAATATAGTCAGCATTAAACCCCTTTCGATCGAGGCCTTGAGTGCTTCTTCCAATTTTTCAATAGTGATGCTGTTGTTTGTGGGGTTTTCATTAATGTAGAGTCGTCCAGTTTTTTCTTCGGTTTGACTATGTCCAGCAAAAAAGAGGATATCCCAGCCGAGTGAACTCCAAAGTTCTGTGTTGAATTCATGACAGGAAGGATTTACGAGAAATGTGGTTTCGGCATTTGGTAAATTTTGGAGAAACTCCCTTTCTGCCCTAACATCAATATTTCTGCTATCACCTAGAATTGCTAAAATTCTAATTTTGTTTCTCAGAATTTGGGTATGTCGGAATTGGCGGGATTTGTAATTTGATTGACTTAAAGCGATATCTGCCTTACAATAATCTTGGAATATTTCCCATTTATGCCAGGGTAAGTGCCGTAGCAACTCATTGTCAGTTTCTAGAATGATGCGAATTTCTTCTGTTGGATGAAGTAGCGATCGCATGTGTCGCTCTATTTTTAAAAACCCTCTCGCACTCAGCCAGGTATTTAGCTCTATACAGAGCTGCTGACTTACCCAATCCAAATTATTCTGAGAAACATTGGTAATCCCCACCTCATCAATCTCTAAAAGATCGTCTTCTTCAACAGCTAACACAGCAGAACGTAGCGACCGAGAACTACACAGACAGCGGTAGATTGACTGCCAAGTCTGAGATAGTTCAATTAGTCTGGGGGCAGGTGGTAAACTACCTATAGACTGCTCTGGTAAGCTACTTCCTGCTGTCCAGAGCCGAACAGTTACTTGAGGAAACCCAGTCAAAAGGTCACCGCTTCCTAGATTTAAGATGACTAGTGTACTCATCAGGTAATTTTCTAAATATAGAAACCATTTAATTTAATAGCCTAGCATTTCTGTCAATGCTCGGACTTTACTTTGCTCATATTTATGCTCATGTTTATATTTGTGTTCTATTGTAGATATATACTCTGAGGTTTTATTAAAAAACGACGATAACTAGTCGCGATCGCTCTTTGGCAAACTGTTCGCTCTCTAGGTAGATAGCCCGATTGAGAAGTGCTAAAAGACTTATAACCAAATTCTTGTTCGGTTATTTTTTTAGTTCAAAAGCGCGATCACGACAACATTTACTATTGTTTAGTTGTTGCTGAGTGCCTTCCCATTCAGAGGGTGTTTTAACTAGTTCTGAATTTGTTTCCTCATAGAGCAATTTGGCGATCGCGGTTGCGAAGCAAGTTCGAACAAAGTCTCTAGCCGCATGTACTCAGCTAGCGGTCGGCATCACACCATTCTTGCTCACTGTATTATGGGAATGCACTCAAATCATGCCTTAGTTCAGCAATGTCTAATAATTTTTGAAAGCCTATGTTTTCTAAGAGTTGGCAATTTTCGGTGAGGTTGTTGGATTGAAAAAGTGCATAAGTTAAAACTGCTGATATCTATAAAAGATTTAGAAAGGCACATTAACATTTTTAACTGTTATGAACATCGAAACAATTCTCAACTATTGCCAACTAGCTAACCAAGGCGAATCCAAAAAAGTAACTATCCTGGGAGCAGGAATAGCAGGTTTAGTAGCAGCCTACGAACTAGAAAAGTTAGGTCATCAGGTTGAAATTTTTGAAGGAAGTTCTCGTATTGGTGGTCGAATTTGGACGCATAGATTTGGAGATGAGCCTGATGCTCCCTACGGAGAACTCGGTGCAATGCGTATTCCCAAAGAACATCAACACACTCTACATTACGTTCGCGAAATGGGATTAGAAGATAAACTCAGCAAGTTTACTACAATCTTCGAGGAACAAAATGCTTTGATGAATATTCAAAACCAAGTTTTTCGGATGAAAGATGCTCCTCGTATTTTTGCCGAACGCTATCAAACAAGTCTGTTTGCCAAAGACTACAGCGAGAAAACTTGTTTGTTTGCAGCCTGGCTAAAAACTATTGTTGATGCGATCGCTCCTGGAGATCTGCGTGCTAGTTTCGATCAAGACTTGGAATCTCACTTGATGGACGATTTAGAAAAGCTAGATTTAGAACCATTCGTTAATGAAAATGGCGACAAAATCGACCTTAGAAGCTTTATCAAAGCCAATCCCAGTTTTCGCGCAGCTTGCAGTAAAGACCTTGATATGTTTTTGTCAGATATTTCGGTAGAGACTAGCCAAGACTTGTTGCAATTAGAAGGCGGTATGGATCAACTAATTCATCGTTTAGTAGCAGCAATAAAAGCTCCTATTAAATACAACCGAAAAGTCGTAGCTTTAGATGTTAAAGAAAATTCTGTAAAAGTTTCTTGGACGGAAAACGGAAAAGTAAAAACTCGCAACTGTGACAATGTTGTGTGTACTATTCCCTTCTCGATCCTCAAAAAAATCAAGTTGAGTGGATTTGACGAGCAAAAACTAGCGTCGATTGGCAATACCGTTTACTGCCCCGCAACTAAGGTAGCATTTCACTGTGCCGAGTCATTTTGGGAAAAAGAAGGCATCAAAGGCGGTGCATCCTTCACTGGTGAAGGTATTCGTCAAACCTATTATCCTTCGGTGAAGTTCAATCCCAGTCAAGGCAGCGCGTTATTGGCTAGCTACACTATTGGCGATGACGCGGTACGTTTGGGCAATATGTTAGAGAAACAACGCTACTCTTATGTTCAAGATGTTGTTAGTCAGATTCATCCAGAGATCAACACTTCTGGTATGGTTGTTGACGGAGCGACTATGGCATGGGGTAACTATGAATGGGGTGGCGGTGGCTGTACTGTTCCTTGGGGTGGCGATAATTCTAATGGATTTGATCGCGAACTCAATTATTTAGAAGCTGCTAGACCTCAAAATCAACTCTTTTTTGCAGGGGAACATTGTTCTAAATATCACGCTTGGATTCAGGGTTCGATTGAGTCTGCACTCGAAGCTGTTTACGAACTTGTTGCTCATCAGCCCGTAGTACAGATCAAAAACACAACATTGATACCTCTAGAGTGTGAAGTTGCTTGTAATGTACCTTTGGCAGCGTAAGTAACCTATTATAACCTATATTGAGAGCATAATGCGCGAGGTTTCTTCAACAATGCTAAGTACTCGAACTCGAAGGGCTAAAACGGCTTGGCGGTAGGTCGAGCAATAATTAACTGACAACCAAGTAATAAGGGTTTGAACCTCTATACAAATTTACGTTACCTAAAAAAATATCTGAGTTTTTCCCCTGGTACTGAGAAAAAATAATAGGTAAAAGGTAACTGGGAGTATCCGAATATAACTCGGTAGTAAATATACAAATAATTTTTTTTGACTCTACAACTAACGCGATTTTTATTTTTAATAACCGATCAATACCATGAGTATATTCACTTTTCCTCGTCTGCATTTTCAAGGATTTGCTCGCATTCACGCTCCTACAGGACATAAAAATGGTTTAGTAGACCTCAGTAATAATAATGTTTACCAAGATGGTAAGCCCTTCGACCTGCACCGCCCGATATCTGAATACCATCAATATCTCCAGCAAAAAGGACCTCAGTTTAACGCTCAAGGGCAGTGGGACGAGGCAGGAGCATTTAGTATGGCAAAGGGCTGGGACTTTGAGGGCAACGGGCATTTTGCGATTGAAGCTCAAATTGTTAGCATCCAAAGAGAACGAGGAAAGATAGATCGCCACGACCCCGTAGTCGGACGCAGCGTGGATATGTGGGGACACCACAACGAATATTTGGGAACTACTGTAAATCGGGCGAGGATCTTTGATTGCGATCCAGCTTCTAACTGGACGACAACGATTATGGTCGGTCAGCTAACCTTTGGCAGAAAAGGTAGTTCTCAAGAAGTGCCAAATATGCTTTCTGCTCCCGTTGAGGGTCTACAACCCGCCCGCTGGCAAAATTTTGACTATATTCAAGAATTGCCCGAACACTGCCTCAATAGTGAGTTTAAGCGGGCGAGCGTTCATCAGTTTACGGTTTCTAAAGAGGCACAAGATTTTTTCTGGGGAGAAGAAGCTAGTCTTTCCCCTACGGTTAAGCTGTTAAAGCAGGCGATGGATCTCGATGAGGTATTGGGGTTGGCAGTGCAGTTTGGTTTGAGCAATATGTCTGCCCCCACGCAGCCTAACGCGCCTAGTTTTTGGTCGCTCAACGGTACTATCGGTTTGTGGTGTCAGGGAGAAATAAGTACCTATCCCCATGGTCGATTGCTAACTCCGGTTAGTCATTTTGAGAATAGTGGCGATAAGCCTAACGGTATAGCTGCCAAGAGTAAAGCAAAGATGCTCTCTAACCTTTCCGTTCGGGTTGATGCTGATGGTGTTAGTCTGAATGCGATCGCCTCAGTACCTTGTTTGGGTCGCGCATCCCAGTCTGGGCCAGGACCTACTCACGCGCTCGGTCCTAAACGGGATATGGGTGAATGGGAACTGCGTACCCGCAAAACTCAACAGTTAGTAGCGCGAATTCCCCAATCGGCTTATCAACAGGAAGCCTATCAACTTACTAGTGGAATTATCGACGTACCTCTAGCAACGACTTGGTCAGATTTAAGAAATTCCGTCGAACGAGAAGGTTTGTGTTTAATTGGCACAATGGCAGACGGACAAAAACAACTGCTGGTTCGCGAGCAAGAGATTAATCTCCAGATTGATGATGCCTGTCTGTTTGTCGAATTTCCCGAGCGCCAAAACCAAAACGACTATGCTGTAGAAGTAGAGGTACGCTCTTTTGTTCGAGGACAGCCCGCATCTGTCGATGCTGTATATGTGCGTCAGTATTACAACCCCAAAGGATTTCCCCAGCTACGTTACGAGTTTGAGAACGATCCTGCTAATGCTAATCGTGCTTTTCACTTTCCTCCCAGTAGCGAATTAAATATTTTGGAATTTAAACCAGGCAAGCAAACGGCAGCAGGGGATTTTTCCTCTAGCTGTACTCTGTTTACGAATGAGGACGGATGTGGTTGGTTAACCCTGCGCGGTCAGCAAGCGGGAACTACGAGAGTACTGTTATCCGCAGATCTGCAAGATAACCCGTGCAATGGCGATCTCCCCGATGAGGCAGAAATTAGCTACGACAACGAGGATCGCCTGGGTTTTTGGGCTGGTGCTGGGTCGTTTGCGGCTCGAGTCATGGGTAATGACTGGCATTTAGACGATATACCCACTGAAGAAGTTGATTTTGACTTAATTTACCGAGAAATACTGGCTTATTATGAGCTGTGCTTTTCTTTTATGAAGGCAGAAGTTTTTAGTTTAGCCGACAAGTGCAAGGTGGAAACTTATGCCCGCCTGATGTGGCAGATGTCCGACCCCCGCAACCGTAATAAAACCTACTATATGCCCCCAACCAGGGATATGTCCCAACCAAAAACCATGCTTTTATATAAGTATTTACAAAATCAACAGCAAGTTGGCTATGTACCCCAAGCGACTCCCGTAGCCAAGCCTACTCAGCGGACAATTCAAACCCGCGAAGAATTAGTTGTTGCCTTGCGACAGGCAGCAGAACTGGAAGTAGCGGTTATGTTGCAATATATCTATGCAGCTTATTCTATACCTAATCACGTTACTGGTCAGGAGTATGTGCGTCAGGGTTTGTGGACTCCCGAACAGCTGACCTTAGCCTGTGGCGACGGTCGAGAAGCGAGGAACTATGGCATGAGAGGGGTGTTGCTAGAAATTTCTCACGAGGAAATGATCCACTTTTTGTTGGTTAATAATATTTTGATGGCAATGGGAGAACCCTTTTATCCCGCCAACCCTGACTTTGCCAAGATCAATCAGTCTTTTCCTCTTGAGGTAGACTTGGCTCTCGAACCTTTGAACATGACCAGCGTACAGCGATTTATGCGTCTGGAGATGCCCGACTTTTTAGAAGAGGACTTAATCGACGACGATCGCTCGTCTGACGACCCCATGACCGATCGCTTCCACAGTTATGGTTCTTTGAGCGAACTGTACCGTCAAATCCGCGAAGCGATCGCCAATCTTCCCGACTTGTTCTTGGCTAAAAAAGGTAATGTTGGTGGCGAACACCATATATTTTTACGGTCAGATTTTAACCAGAAGCATCCAGACTATCAGCTACAGGTAGATGATGTAGATAGTGCCTTGTTTGCCGTCGATTTAATCGCCGAACAGGGAGAAGGATGCAATGCCGACTCCCCCAAGTTTGACAAATCTCACTACCAACAGTTTCGGCGCATGGCAGAAGCCCTATCGCAACAGCAGTTTGCTGGAGAGAACAAACTCCGCCCAGGACTGTGCTGGAATCCCGCCTATCCTGCCCTACGCAATCCCACTCTCCACTATCAAGACCGCAATACCAACGTAGTGACGGCTGCCGAAACCAGAAAGGTGATGCAAATCTGTAACGAATGCTATTTTCTGATGATGCAAATCATGGTGCAGCATTTCGGGTTGATGCCTAACGCTAGTTTACGTCGCTCAAAACTGATGAATGCTGCCATAGACCTGATGACTGGTATGGTGCGACCCCTAGGAGAATTATTAACCACAATGCCTTCTGGCAAACGGGGCAGAACAGCAGGACCCTCGTTCGCAATGGTAACATCACCTGCTTATATTCCCAAGCCAGAGGTGGCATATACGTCGATTGCTCGTCGCCTTGAGAAATTGAGCGATCGGGCTAAAGAATGCGAGTCCATTAGCTCTGCGGTTCGGGAAATGCTGGATTTTTACACCAAGTTTTTTGACGAGATGGCACAGTCATCGATCGCTGGCTAGCGAATATTAAACGCCGAATTAAGAAATTACTTTTAAAGCTGGAGTTGTTTGCAGAATGAATAAGACGATTGAAACGCAAGTACTAATTGTTGGTGGGGGTCCCGTAGGATTAGCGATGGCTCACGAACTAAGTTATCAGGGAATAGATTGTTTGCTATTAGAAAAGTCTGACGGGGTGGTTATCGACCCGAAAGTTAGTACCGTAGGACCGCGATCGATGGAGTTTTGTCGGCGTTGGGGTATTGCCCCACAGATCCGCGATGCGGGCTGGCCTAAAGACCATCCCCTAGATGTGGCTTGGGTTACAAGGGTTGGCGGTCACGAAATCTTCCGTATTCCCTTTCCTTCTTATAGTTCGCGATCGCAGCCCGAACATACCCCAGAACCAGAGCAAGTTTGTCCCCAAAACTGGTTTACTCCTATTTTCCTCGATAATTTGGGTCAATATCCACAGGGGATGGTAAAACTTCTTTCGCGTCTGGATAGTTTCGAGCAGACTGAAGCAGGAGTTACGGCAACAGTCACTAACCTAGAGACAGATGAAACAGAAATAATTAAAGTTAAGTACATCGTGGCTTGTGATGGTGCTGGCAGCAGAATTCGTAAAGCTTGTGGAGTTCCCGCCCCCATTTTTTATGAAACTCAAAAGTTTCAAAGCGTCGTCTTTAAAGCCCCAGAATTGGCAAAGCAACTGGGAGAAAATAACGCGATGGTTTTCTTTCTAGCTAATCCTACCATCCAAGAACCATTACGGGCTGTAGACGGTCATAGCCTGTATCGTCTGATTCTAAAACCCCAAGCCAACGGCGAAGTCCACGATGCCTATGAAGCAATTCAAGCAGCGATCGCCATTGATACGCCGATTGAAATTATTTCCAATCTCCCCTGGCATCTAACCCATCGAGTTGCAGAGCATTATAACGACGGGCGGATTTTCTTTGTGGGGGACTCGGCGCACACACTTTCCCCTTCTGGTGGTTTTGGCATGAATACGGGAATTGCTGATGCCGTAGATTTAGGCTGGAAGCTAGCAGCTACTCTCAACGGCTGGGCAAGCCCCCAACTCCTCGACACCTACGAAGCCGAACGAAAACCCATTGCGGTGAGAAACTTAGAAGCAGCCAACGCCAACCTCAAACGTACTCAAAAACGCGCTATTCCGCCAGCGATTACTAGTGATTCTCCCGAAGGCGAACAAATCCGTCAGCAGATGGCTGAAGGGATGAAACGCAGTAACGTCAAGCAAGAATTTGACGCACCAGGGATTCACTTTGGTTTCCGCTACGAATCACCTGCGATCGCGACTGACGGTAAGCCTCCTAGCGATAATCCCCAAGAGTGGCAGCAAAACAGCTATCCCGGCTGTCGCGCCCCTCATGCTTGGCTAAAGTCGGGGAAATCTACTTTAGATCTCTTTGGTCGCGGATTGGTGCTGTTCAACTTCAAAAACCAGGAGGTGACAACCTTAGAAAAGACCTGCGAGCAAAAAAATGTACCTCTAATGACTTATCGGATTGAGAATAAGGCAATCGCCAATCTTTATGAAAAAGACTATGTACTGGTGCGCCCCGACGGTCACGTAGCTTGGAGAGGCAACGAACTACCCTCAGACTCAGAAGCGATAGTTGATCGCATTTGCGGATATTTTTAAATTTGCTTTGTCCTAACCCAAAGAGTTAATAGCTATTAGCTACGAACAAGCTAAAAGAAACGAAGTCTATCCCACTAAAAACGATCGTGAAACTTTACTATGCCCCCGCTTCATCCTATTCCCAGCGAGTCTTAATCGCTCTTTACGAAAAAGACTTATCTTTTACTCCCATTGAGGTAAATCTTTTTGAACCCCAGGCACGGAAGCAATATCAAAAGATTAATCCCTTTGCCAAAATTCCGACTCTGGAAACCAACGGCGGAGAAATAATTTTTGAAGCCTGCGTGATTATTGAATATCTTGATCGCCAGTTTCCACACCAGCCCTATTTACTAAATCCAGAACATGTTTTGGAGATTCGGACTATAGAAAGAATCATTGATGTCTATATCAATGGTGGGCGAGAAGTTTTGTTTGCTAATAGTCAGCGTCCTTTAGAAATGCGGGGCGGAAAAGAAGTAAGTAAAGCCCAAAGACTAGTAGACTCAGCCTCTCTCTATTTAGAAGATAAGCTGCAAAACCGTACCTGGCTGGCGGGGGATGAGTTTTCTCTAGCCGACTGTACCGCAGGCCCCACTCTGAATTACTTACGCCTGGTTTATGACCACCAACATCTACCCAGTCTTACGGATTATGTCAGACGCTTAGAATCCAGACCATCGGTAGCCAAAGTTCAAAGTGAGGGACGCGCCCAAATGACCGAGATGCTGGCATCTTTGCCCTATGCAATGGCTTTAACCTGATGCTGGAGTCACAGATTACTCCGCGCGCGACTTTGAAAAAGTCGCCAGTCGTCGAAGACGACGATCTGGGCGAATGCCCTGCAAACGACGGAGACGGCACGGACCGTTGGTGAATAAGTACGTTTAAGCGCCAACTATTTAATTACATATAACTGTGAATCGGCAACCTTAAAAATCATCTGCTCTTAAAATATATGACTATTTCAACCCTTGAAAGATTAAATCCGTTTTTGCCAGAAGTTATAGCCGACCCCTATCCAGTTTATAACCACTATCGAGAAACCGACCCCGTACATTGGGGCATAGCCGCCAAACGTCAACTATCTGGTGCATGGTATCTTTTCCATTACGAAGATGTGATGCAAGTTCTCGAAGATCGGCGTTTTGGGCGCGAGGGTCATAAAGTCCGCGACGATATCGAAACTGCACCAGTTCCCAAAGCTTATAAAGGTTTTAGTTCGATGGTTAGCAATTGGATGGTATTTCGCGATCCCCCTAACCACACTAGATTAAGATTATTAGTCAATAAAGCCTTTTCTCCCAAGATATTAGAAGACATTCGTCCTGCTATTGTCGATATCGCTGACGGTCTTTTAGAACGAGTTAAAGATAAGCAAGAAATAGATCTAGTAGACGACTTTGCATTTCCTTTACCAGTAATGGTAATTGCAGCCTTGCTAGGTGTAGACTCCGAAGATCGCTTTGATTTTAGAGAATGGGCGTTAGCACTACAGCACGCCAGCGCATCTCGTTTGACTCCTTCAGTGGAAATATACGAACAGGCAGAAGCAGCGACTCAAGCCTTTATTGCCTACTTTAAAGATGCGATCGCCAAACGACGTGCCGAACCTCGTCAGGATCTCATTACTGCTTTGGCTAAGGCGCGATACGAAGGAGATAAATTAAATGATGAGGAAATTCTGGCTACCTGCATTCATCTGCTTACCGCAGGACACGAAACCACAATTAACCTGATTAGCAAAGGGACACTCGTTTTACTCCGCAATCCAGAACAGCTAAAGCTTTTACGTTCTCGTCCCGAACTGATCCCAACGGCAGTAGAAGAACTAATTCGCTATGACAGTCCCGTCCAAATGTTATCCCGTTGGGCTTACGAAGACGTAGAAATTGGCGGTAAATTAATTCGCCGTGGTGACAGCGTGGGTCTAATGCTCGGTTCTGCTAATCGCGATTCCAGACGTTTCGAGTCTCCAGATTTGCTCGATATTCAGCGTCAGGATAATAAACACTGTGGTTTTGGCGGTGGGATTCATTTTTGTCTGGGTTCGGCACTAGCTCGCGCTGAAGCTCAAATTTCCTTGAATATCCTCATCAACCGTCTGCCCGAATTGCGTCTAATTGAAGGAACGTTGGAATGGGCAGAAAACATCGTCTTTCACGGTCCAAAACATCTACGTCTAAGTTTAAAAAATTAGTCTGAAAAATTAATTACTTACTCAAACAACAATCTTATATTCAGATGATTACTCAAGGTTTAGCCAAAATTATTCTCTATGTCAAAGACATGGACAAGCAGGTACATTTCTACCGCGATATTCTAGATTTGCTCGTCCAATACCCCAAAGATTTAGATGACTATAGCCAGCAGATTTGGGTCGAGTTTGCTTCGGGTGGATGCTCTTTAACTCTACATTTCGATCCTCGAAAAGAACTAGCAGATCGACCCAAGCTAGTATTTGCCGTTGAAGATATCGAAAAAGCTCACCAAACTTTAAGCGCTCGCGGTCTAAAACTCGGCAAGATTAATTCCCGTGTAAACAATGCCAAAGTTGCCGATGCTTTAGATCCAGAAGGTAATCCTTTCTCCATTTATCAATAGTTTGATTAAAGAAAACTCAATGCAATATCGTTTTTTACTGCATCAGTTAGTTTTACTGACGGCTATCTATATATGAAGATCCTAATATCATTTATCCATTTATCAATCAAGGGCGAAGCCCTAGCTATTAGTTATTAGCTCTTAGCTTCTCTTAAATATGGTCTTGAACCATACCTGAGTGTAGACATCCCACAGGCTTTTTGACCGCCCGCATTAGCAGTCAAACCAAAGCTAAAAGTTTTTTTGATAAGCAAATAAATTAATTACCATCTTAAATGAACCAACAATCTTCAACAGGCGCAGCGCCAAAAACTTGCCCCCATCTGGGCAAAGAGTTTCAACCTTTTGTCAGTCCTCAATTAGAAAATCCCTATCCATTCTTTGAGCGTGCGAGAGAGTCAGAACCGCTATTTTTTAGTTCTATCTTAAACACCTACGTTTTAACTCGTTATGATGACATCATTAGCGTCCTCAAAAATCCAGGTAAATTTTCTTCTAAAGATAATCTCCAGCCGATTGGAGAATACACGCCAGAGACAATCCAAGTCTTCAGAAAAGGCTTTCCGATGGTTGGTGACTTGCTCAATACTGATGGCAAACAACACAAACGTTTACGCGCTCCTTTTCTAAAAATATTTGTTCCCGAAAAGCTTCAGGCGATGGAAGATTCGATTCGTTCTATTGCTAATAGATTGGTAGACAAGTTTATTAAAGATGGACAAGTTGATATCATCGAAGAATTTGCCTATCCCCTACCTCTGGAAGTCATTCTAACTATGTATGGCGTGCCTCTGGAGATGATGGAAAATATCAAGAATTGGGGTCATCAAACAACAGCTTTGTTCTCATCCCATTTAACACCAGAAAAACAGCTAGAGTGCGCTCAAGGCTTTGTAGAAATGCAACACGCCATTGCGGGTTTGATTGAAGCAAGACAGAAAAATCCTCAGGATGATTTGATTAGCGAAATCCAAAATTCCGATTTAACCCTAAATGAGATGGTAATTGTTTTGTGTGGCTTAGTAGTTGCAGGACATAAAACCACGAGTCATTTAATCGGCAATGGTTTAAAACTGCTGCTAGAACGTCCTGAGTCATGGCAAAGACTTTGTAACAACCCCTCCTTGATTCCTCACGCTATTGAAGAGGTGTTAAGATATGAAGGTCCTATCCCTGCAATAATTCGTACTACCACCCAAGAGGTAGAACTTGCAGGAATAAAATTACCTGAGAATACCCGTATCTTTTTAATGTATGGATCGGGTAATCACGATGAAAAAGAATTTAAAAATGCTGCTGAGTTTCAGTTAGAACGTTACGAACAAGCAACCAGCAAGCATTTGGCATTTGGACACGGCGCGCACCACTGCATTGGCTCTAACCTTGCACGGCGCGAAGGTCGCATTGCCTTTGAAGTCTTGTCTCAGAGATTAGCAAATTTGAGACTTAGTCCCAACCAAAAGCTAGAAAACATTCCTGCATTATTGAGCCGTGGTTTCAAGCGGCTCCATCTCGAATGGGATTTAACTTGAGGAAATTTGTTAACTGTATCTAAATTTATTAGGAGAAATAACATGAGTCATCCTTCCACTTTAACTCTAGGCAGTCAAGGTTCTGAAGTAGAACGCCTTCAACAAGATTTATCTGCTTTGAAATATGAAGTAGAAATTAATGGTAGCTTTGATGCTAATACCGAAGCAGCGGTGAAAAAATTTCAACAACAAAATGACTTGAAAATCGATGGCGTTGTCGGACAGCAAACAGGACAGAAGTTAAGTATGACTTTGAAACCTTAAACCCGAATAGCTTATCGACCGAGTTGAATTAAAGGGAATGTCTGCATCATTTAATGGTGCAGGCGATTTGAGACATGACCAACAATACTAGTGTTGCCGATTTAAAAAATGACGTATGGTGTGGTTTTTTTTCCTTGTTGATCGCTTTAATAGATCTCTTATGTAAATAGCACTTTTTCGCCCTTGGAAAGCTTGTTTTTTCTGTTATGGCAGTTCTTAGTTACTTTTTTATGTACCTAGGAACGTAAGAATTCAGGTATTAAATTGAGGGATTAAAGAAGGGCGCTCAATAACACCGATGGTTGCCAGTAAAGCTTGTGTGAAAAAATCCATTACACAGCGGTGCTGAAAACGACAGGTTTGAATGACACTCAGCAAATTA
>DATNPK010000053.1 GCA_036703275.1 Coleofasciculaceae cyanobacterium
CTGAGTTTGGGTAAAATCTGTATTTAAATCCGCGTATTTGTTTCATGCTATGATTTTACCATGAAACTTACTGCGTTGTAAATTTATCGCGCCTTATATCCAACGCTTAAAAGACGTTGGTTTTACGGCGTTTTCTATAAATTTACTATACTTACTATTTGTCGTTATTTCGCCAAGTGCCATGAAAACTGTGGGGAATGATCCCAGGTAGTGCTAAACGACACACGGGTGCTTCAGATAATTTGTCGCTTTGATAAATTCTGACTTCACTTTTATCGCTATTGCCGTCGTAGACTACGGTTAATAGCCAGCCATGTTCGGGGCGATCTTGACTGGGGACTAAAATTGGTTCGGAAGGATAGATGTTTTCTCCTAAATCGGCGATCGCCTGTTCTCCAGTTTCTCGATCAAAGCGAGCGATCGCATTAAATAATTCTTCGCCATGCTTTACGGCATCACGATGCACGTTGAGGTAGGTATAACGCCAATTTTTTCCGACTTTTGCGGGTGATACCAAGGGAAATTCACCACAGGCAGGCAATATCTGCTGATTACTAATTACTTTGGCAGTTTGAGGTTCGATTGTAAGTGACCATAAAGTTCCAGGTGCGGGAGTTTCGGTATAGCCAGAGGCAACTTCCTTTAAATACTGATTAGTATCAAAGTCTTCATAGCGCGTAAACTCAGTTACGACATTCCCGTCTGGGTTGACGTAACCGTTAGCAAAATGCCACTGAAACCAAGGATCGGTTTGACCACGACTGATTAAAGATAAACTATCGCGATCGAAGATTAGAATCTCAGTGCCTAATTCTGGTTTCCACTCCAAAGCATCACTGTAACTTTTTTGTCCTAACAGAATAGGAAGCAAGTTTACCCTTACTGGTGAGACTAAAAAGACGAGATATTCTCCAGCAAAACAAAAATCATGAATTAAAGGTAGTCCAGAGAGGGTATGAGAATTTTGTTGCTCTAGTTTGCCTGTAGAATTGCAGCGATAAAGATTGAGAGTAGCATTTGCTCCTGCACCTATTCCATGATTAAATATATTGCCCGTAACGGGATCGACTTTTGGATGAGCTGAAAAAGGTTGTTTGTCGGTTAACTTATCTAAGTTATCCATGCCGATAGTCGCTAAAGTTTCTAAATCTAAAGCGTGAGGTTTGCCTCCTTCCCACAAAGCCAATAAACGGTCTGGTAATGCTAAAACCGAAGTATTAGCTGCATTTTTAACTGGTTTGAGCCAATTATTCCAAAATGCTCCCGCAGCAGTCCTGCCATAGTTAGGATAAATAAAAGCTGCTGCCTCTTGCTCATCTTTATATCCTGGAGTTTGTACGTAGCGATACACCCCAACAGCTCCTGTATCGGTAAAATGGACTGCTAAAATAGCTCCATCGCCATCAAACCAATGTCCTACTCGTCGATCGCCTCTCGATAGCCTCGCAGGACCATTACGATAAAGTGAGCCTCGTAAATCAGAAGGTATTTCTCCTGCGATAATTGATAAAGGAGTTGAGTCAAATTCTGTGGCGGGTTCGGCGATCGCTTTAGACCAAGCTTTTAATTTAGATGCAGTTATCATCGGTTTTTTTAAAGTTTATATAACTAATTCAAGACAATCGCGATTAACGGACAGCGATATACTATCAATGGTAAGCAGTAAAAAAATGTATAAGCTCTCTTATTAGTCTGAGATTAGCTTAATCCAATACAACATACAAAATATGAATTCAGGAATCGATTTACAAGGAAGTTTTAGCGAAACTCTACAAGGGTTCGGGCTTTCAGCTGGTTTGGCTAAAGCGATTTGGCTACCGTTACCGATGTTGTTGATGATTATTGGCGCAACTGTTGGAGTTTTGGTAGTAGTTTGGCTGGAGCGAAAAATCTCGGCTGCTGCTCAACAGCGAATTGGACCTGAATACGCAGGGCCTTTGGGAGTATTACAGCCAGTAGCCGATGGCATTAAGTTAGTTTTTAAAGAGGACGTTATTCCTGCCAAAGCCGATCCCTGGCTATTTACTATCGGACCTATATTAGTTGTAATTCCCGTATTTCTGTCCTATCTAATTGTACCTTTTGGTCAGAATCTAATCATTACCGATATCAACGTGGGCATATTTATTTGGATTGCCCTCTCTAGTATTGCGCCCATTGGCTTGTTGATGGCAGGTTATGCTTCTAATAATAAATACTCTTTGCTAGGTGGTTTGAGAGCAGCAGCTCAGTCCATTAGTTATGAAATTCCGCTAGCATTATCAGTATTGGCGATCGTCATGATGTCCAATAGTCTTAGTACCATTGATATCGTCGAGCAACAGACAGGCTATGGCATTTTGGGCTGGAATATTTGGCGACAACCTGTCGGCTTTATTATTTTTTGGATTGCCGCACTAGCTGAATGCGAGCGTTTACCCTTCGATTTACCAGAAGCGGAAGAAGAACTAGTCGCTGGTTATCAAACAGAATATTCAGGAATGAAGTTTGCTCTTTTTTATCTAGGCTCTTACGTTAATTTAGTGCTATCGGCGTTAGTTTTTGCTGTTCTCTATCTCGGTGGTTGGGAATTCTTTATTCCCCTAGATCATTTAGCTGATTGGATTGGTGTTGCTGATACAACCCCTTGGTTGCAGGTATTGACTGCTTCTTTAGGCATTCTCATGACCCTGGTTAAAGCTTATTTTTTAGTATTTATTGCCATCCTATTACGTTGGACTGTACCCCGGGTTCGGATCGACCAATTGTTAGACTTAGGGTGGAAATTCCTCTTACCAGTTTCTCTGGCTAATCTTCTGATCACTGCTGCCTTGAAATTATCTTTTCCCGTAGCTTTTGGTGGTTAATTAGAGCAAAAAGGATTTAACTTAAAAATAAAGCACAGCAAACATCATGTTTAATATTCTCAAACAAGTACAAGACTATGCCAAAGAGAGTTGGCAAGCAGCAAAATATATCGGTCAAGGTCTTTCAGTAACCTTCGATCATATGCAGCGTCGTCCTGTCACCGTTCAATATCCTTACGAAAAAGTAATTCCTTCCGAACGCTATCGCGGTCGAATCCACTACGAATTTGACAAGTGTATTTCCTGTGAAGTCTGCGTTCGTGTCTGTCCGATTAACTTACCTGTGGTTGATTGGGAATTTGATAAAACAGCCAAGAAGAAAAAGCTCAATCACTATAGTATTGACTTTGGTGTCTGTATTTTCTGCGGTAACTGCGTAGAATATTGCCCGACAAACTGTTTATCTATGACAGAAGAGTATGAATTATCTTCTTATGACCGTCACGAGCTTAATTATGATAGTGTGGCTCTAGGACGCTTGCCTTATAAAGTAACTCAAGATCCAATGGTTACTGCTCTTAAAGAGTTTGCTTACTTACCTCAAGGTGTAGTCGATCCTCATGGCTTACCTGAAGGATCTCAGCGTGCTGGTAAACGCCCAGAAGATATTTTAGAAGAAATTGAAGCTGCTAAACCCAAAGAAGAAGTTGCCAGTGAGTAGCTGAAGCTGGTCTGAATAATTAACAAAATTAAGGACAACAAGCTTCATAACAATATCGATCGCATAACTATAACAAGAGGAAGAAAAAGTGAATTTAGCGGAAGGAGTGCAGATAGTTTCTTTTGGCATCTTGGGGGTGATGATGATTGGGACAGCCTTAGGGGTTGTCCTATTACCCAAAATTGTCCATTCTGCTTTTTTATTAGCTGGAGTGTTTATTAGCATCTCTGGTTTGTATATTCTGCTCAACGCCGATTTTGTAGCAGCAGCGCAGATCTTGATCTATGTCGGTGCAGTTAATGTGCTAATTTTGTTTGCCATCATGCTGGTTAACAAACAAGAGAACTATGCACAACTACCTGGTCGTAAGCTGCGTAAAGTGGCGACTGCGGTAGTCTGTTTTGGTCTGTTTGCTCTGTTGGGGACAATGGTTTTAGCAACGCCTTGGTCGTTGGATACTAGTTCTCCCATGATTGACAACACAATCATCGCTTTGGGCGAACATTTCTTTAGTGATTATTTGTTGCCTTTTGAGTTGGCTTCCGTACTACTATTAATGGCGATGGTAGGGGCAATTATTCTGGCTCGTCGCGATCTAATTCCTGAATCTTCAACTTTGCCAGAAAGCTTTACTACCGGCCTAACTTTGCCAGAGCGTCCTCGCGAATTAGCTAGCCTAAGTGGTGATAGCGAAGCGCTCGGCAACAAATAATTAAGGAGTGAGAATTAAATGCAACTAGAATATTTTTTGCTGTTAGCAGCAGCATTGTTTTGTATTGGAATTTACGGTTTAATTACTAGCCGTAATGCGGTGCGAGTTTTAATGTCAATTGAGTTAATGCTCAATGCCGTTAATTTAAATTTAGTCGGATTTTCTAATTATTTAGATCCAAGTAATATTAAAGGTCAGGTGTTTACGGTTTTTGTAATTACAGTAGCAGCAGCCGAAGCAGCTGTAGGTTTGGCAATTGTGCTAGCTATTTATCGTAATCGAAACACCATTGATATGGAACAATTTAATTTACTCAAATGGTAGTAGATAAATAAATTATTCATGGTCTAGCTTAAACTAAAAAAGCCGAGATAACTCTCGGCTAGTTTGAGATTTGCCAACAAGAGCGATCGCGCTTCGCCGAGATTCTATGACTGCGGCAATTTCTCTTAAACGTACAGTTAGTGAGGCGTTAATCGTAAACAACCACAGTGCAGTCTGCACTAGGCGCATTGGCGTAGTTTATGGAGATAGTCCTAAAATCTTATTTTAAAGAATAAGTACGGCTATGGCGGAAATGTTAAATTTCATAAGCTTTGGTTTCTCACAGACTAACCAACTGATTTTGAATACTGTGATTGAGGGCTTGGCGACATTTTCATACCCACACTCAGTAGCATCAGCATTTGTGTATCGTTCGGCTTACGCTGTTACGATTTTTGTCCGACATAGCTATAAATACTTATTTGGATAGCCAGCGCAAAAACGCTAATGTTCAAGCGATCGCCTTGGGCTCGATCCCATCTTGTCGAGCTAAATTTCAACTTTGCTCTACATAAATACAGGCTTTTCGATTTGCTTGCATTTAAAACTTACATTTAAAAATAGTTTCAGCCCCTGAAGAATGTAACATAGTTTCAGTAATAACCTAGACTACTCAGACCTCCATGTCGTTAGCCAAGCCTAAAAAACAGACGCTTAATTTATCGTTCTCTGCGCTCTTATTATGGTTGGGAATTTTCTCAATCGTAGTCTTTTTTCTGGCACCGATTCTCTGGCAAATACTTACCTCTGTGAAGGTTAACGAAGATATTTCGGCAATTCCTAATGTTTATTTGCCCAGCCAGATTACTGTAGAACACTACACTCAGCTGTTTAGCCGTCGTCCTTTTTTAATCTATATATTTAACAGTGCCTTAGTAGCCAGTATTTCTACTGTTTTATGCTTAGTTTTTGGTTCTCCCGCCGCCTATGTTTTGGCCAGAATGAATTTGCCAGGCGAAAAATTTATCCTGACAGGGGTTTTAATTATTACTCTGTTTCCTTATGTGCTGCTATTTTTGGGATTACTAGAAATAGTTAAAGCCGTGGGTTTAGGTAATAATTATCTCGCTCTGATTATTCCTTATACTGCTATCAACTTGCCTTTGACTATCCTAGTAATGAGAAGTTTTTTTCAGCAGCTTCCCAGAGACTTAGAGGATGCTGCCAAAATAGATGGTTACAAAACTTTGGGAATGCTAATTAACATTTTGCTGCCTATGACTTTGCCAGCATTAGCAACCACTGGTATTTTGACCTTTATTTTTGCCTGGAATGAATACATCTTTGCTCTGACTTTTATCACTGAAGAAGTGAAAAAAACTATTCCCGTAGCTACGGCACAATTGGGAGGAGCAAGTTTGTTTGATATTCCCTATGGACCGATCGCAGCTGCGACAGTTTTGGGTACTCTACCATTGGTGATTCTCGTCTTAATTTTTCAGCGTCAGATTGTTCAAGGGTTAACAGCAGGTGCAGTAAAAGGTTAAACCAACACAATTGACCACAGCTAAGCCTTTTATATGACAAGTCCTATTTGTGAAGTAGATCTAGATCCTTATGTATATATCCGAAAGCGATAAGGCAATCATTCGTCAGCTAATCGAAAAACAACTTCAGGCATTTCAACAAAACGATGAAGAAACAGCTTTTTCCTTAACTAGTCCAACTATCCAAAGAAAATTTGCTCAGCAAGATTTTATGAACATGGTGAGCGATAAATACGGCGCGATAATCAAGCCTCGCTCAATTATGTTTCGTGGGTTTACTTTGATCGACGATTTCCCTGCCTTAGTATTGACGATTATGGATCGAGAAGGTAGCTTAGCTCAAGCAATTTTTATCGTGCAACATCAACGAGACTATAGCTGGCGCATTCATGGTTATGAGCTTGTTTCTATAGATGAAAAAATAATTTGATTTGGATAGACTAGGTTGTCTGCTAATCGAACCAGGATAAGATTTTAGAGCGATCTTGCTCAAGACTAGCTATTTTAAGTTTATGCTGAGCGATAGTATCCTTTAGTTGCTCTAATCTGATGTGGGCAATAGCGATCGCTTTTTCTAATTCTTTCTCATATAGCTGACTTTCTCGTTCCAAAGCGACAATCAACTTTTGAACTGATTGGTCGATTACTAAACGAATCAAGTTTTGATAATTGCGATCGACAATTCGTTTAAGCTCTTTTGAATGTTGCTTTAGTTTTGCTGTTTTTATATTTTGACCAGTAATTAAATTAATGATTTGGAAAAACAGAATTGCAAATCCAATGTATTGCCCATTGCCAAAATATATCCAGGTCAACAAGTATATTGCTAAACCTGCTAACAGTGAAATAACTAAGCGAAACCAGCTACTTTGAGTAAAATGATAGTCAAAACTGATTCTACTGTTAAATTTTAAACAATTAGAATCAATGATCTGTTCCAAGTTTAAACTAGGATATTTTTCAGGAATAGCTAATACTGGTAATTCAATTTCTGAAGTTAGCAGTGGACTAATAATATTTAATTGAGCGTTAATTTTAGCTATTAAAGCCTGTAGTCCACCTTCTGCATAGACATAATTGATCTGTGACCATTGCCAAATCATCAGCTCGTCAACTTTTTGCTGGCATAATTCTATGATGTAATTATGAATATATTCAGCCTTAAATGAGTTAGCTAAAGTAAGGTAAATATAAGTATCTTCGGCTTCTTTAACAATCTTAGTTTGAGAGGTATAAATCATTTCTTGAACCCTAGAGATCAGACTATTTCCTAAAAAAGGATTGAGTAAATCAGCTTTAGAATGATTAATATCTAACTGTATTGCTTTGATTATTTGCTGTTTTAATTTATTTAACTGATTGATATTTTGTCTGAATTGTTGCTGATAGCAAGAAGGCTGTAAATTTTGTAAATACCTGCTTTTTAGGTACTTGACTTCTTGCCTAGCGTCTTTAATTTTATGATTAATAAAATGCTCAATAGTAGCCTTTGCTGTTTGCTTACTTCTAGCGGTAAGCCGATCCATAGCTAATTCTGACAGATCAACAAGTAACTGTTGATAGATGCCGATCTGCTGATAATTATTTAAGTCGATAAAATTATTTAATGGTAATTGCACCCGCTCTTCTAATGTATAATTTTGGGCTGTCAGCCAGTTTGATAAAGAAGCACCTTGTGTGTGTTTTTTTGGCTGTTTAACCAGAAGAACTAAGCTGATATTTTCTTGTCGAGCAAGCTCAATTAATCGCTGATGATGTTTAACAATATTGTGTTCAAAGTAATAGATTAAACAGATTAAATCGCAGTTTTGAACGATTCGGCGTAGGTTGGTAATTGGTGCTACAGCTTGAAACTCATACAGCGATCGCAGCTTGACGTTTGCTTGATTTTTTGCCTGGAGGTTGTTGGCTAAAGTTGCTGACGGGCTGACAATCTTGACTACTGGTTTGCTAGCAGTTTTAAGCTTAGCTACAGCTATATTTAAAGTTTTAATCAACTCCCAATAGGCAGGTTCAGCCTTAGCTTGCTGAGTCAGATAGCCCTTAGTTTGCTCGACATTACTAATGATCTGGCTAATTTCATCCATTAAGCTTCATTCAACCACCGCTGACGGGAGGAATCAAGACTATCTCATCTCCATCTTGGAGTACGGTATCAGATTCAACAAACTGCAAATTCACGCCAAAGCGCGTAACTTCTTGCCATTTCGCCAAATAAGGCTGTTGCTGAATTAAAGACTCTAAAACATTACCTACAGTTGTCTGTCGCGGAAACATCATATCTAATTCTGATGTCTTAAAAGCCTCTTGATAAATAGCAAACAGTTTAACTTTTATCTTTATATCTTCTTGCGCCATAAAACTTCTGATTTGTACAAGGCAGTACCTTGCCCCTAACTGACTTTTGACTTAATCTTCAACCTGATAGCCAAACTCTGCCAATCGTAACCGAGACTGTCGCCATTTAGGTTCAACTTTAACAAACAATTCTAAATGTACTCTGCCTGAAATTAGCTTTTGAATTTGTTGGCGTGCTGCTGTCCCGATAGTTTTTAGCATACTGCCTTTTTTACCGATGATGATACCCTTTTGCGAGCTACGTTCAATATTAATTGCCGCATTAACTTTGGTTAGGGTGGGTGTTTCTTCGATCTTCTCGATGGTAATTGCCACGGAATGGGGAATTTCTTGGCGAGTGTGCAATAAGATTTGTTCCCTAATTAACTCTGTCATGATAAAGCGTTCTGGTTGGTCTGTTACCAAGTCTGGAGGAAAGTAATAAGGACCAGTTTCTAACTGGTTAATTAAAGCCTGTTGGAGGTTTTCTGTACCTGTACCAGCAGTTGCGGAAAATTTAACTGTAGACCAATTAGTGTCGGCAATTAAATCGGCATAAGTATCATCAATAAACTGATAATTACCTGGCTGCAAATCAACTTTATTTAAGCCGAGAATTACAGGTGTACCTATTCGTTGAAGAATATCAAAAATAAAGCGATCGCCTGTTCCAGCTTCGGTCGAACCATCTACCACAAACAAAACTAGATCTACCGACTTAATTGCTGTTTTGGCATTTTGCACTAACACTTTTCCCAGTTCATGATGTGGTTTATGAATCCCTGGAGTATCGACAAAAATGATTTGTGCTTCAGACGTAGTGAGAATTCCCTGTAGTCGGTTACGAGTAGTTTGTGCCACAGGTGAAACGATGGCAATTTTTTGTCCGATCAAATGATTCATCAAAGTAGACTTCCCGACATTAGGTCTACCGATAATGGCAATAAAGCCAGACTTAAATCCGGCGGGGGCGATCGGGATCGTAGCAAGCTGATTATCTAAATTTAATTCTTGATTCATGAAGCGATAGGAGGTATTAAATTTATAGTTATAGTTAGTACTTTGGTTTGATTTTCATAATTCTGTAGAGTGGCAAAAATTAATCTGCTGACTCATTGCTCGTCTGCGATCGCCAATTTTTATTTACGATAAAGCTCTAGCTTACCAAAACACGATAACCACTGAACTAGCAATCGAGAATATCCATGACATATTCGCCTTGATTGACACATTGATTCGTAGATAGATCAAAGACTATTCCTTTCGTTTCGGCGCAAACGTCAACTATTTCTGGTGTTTTTCCCTGCTTATTAAAACTTAGAAGCTGATAAATGCGATCGCCAGGATTTACTCTAGTTTCTAGCGGTAATCTAGACTGAACCATTCCGCCTGTTGGCGCATAGTAGCTATTGATTCTACTTTTCGATATTAGGGTAACTTCCGTAGTCGTAATTTCCTCAGGCAAAGACAAAATCTGTTTGTGAGCTAAATAATTTTTAATTCCTGCTAGTCCTTTGGCTACCGACTTGGGGTTCATGACCATTCCTGCACCCAATTCCAAAGTCCAAGACTCTAGGTCAAACCTAACTTTTCTGCCTAAATTAGCCAACTCTTTTTCTAAAGCTAGCCATGGCTTGAGAAATGCCTCATCAAAGGCATCACCGTCATATTCATCCATTAGAACACAGTATTCCAGCAATAAATATTTGGTGCTAGCAATTCTTTCTTTAAAACCAAAAGTATAGTCAAGTGCCTGATTGCTGGAACTATGAATATCAATCACGTAATCTGCGTCTAAACATAAAGACTGTAGCTGATAACGATATTGACGGCTGATGGGGAGACTACTTGGTCGATTGATGCGGTCGAATTCTTTAGCCCATGCTTGTTTAATTTTAGCTAAATAATTACTACGGATAACTTCGGGAGTATGATTCAGCTGTGATTGAGCAAATTCGGTTAAATCTTCTACCTCTGTTTCATAATCCCAGAAAATACGATTCCAGTTTTTACCATCGTAGCTATTAAATCTTCCCGTCGAAAAAAAGTGCGATCGCTGATTTACGCCTAAAGGGTTACAAACAGGCACTAACCAAATCTCGCCCTGTAATTGAGATTGGTCTAAAGTCATTAAATCGGCAATTAATTGCTGAATTACGGCATTGCCAACAATTTCCGCACCGTGTAGATTTGCCTGGATATATGCTTTCTTGCCCGACTGTCTACCCACAAATTTATATATTTGTAAAGATAAAACATCACCAGAAGCCAGCTTAAATAAATCTATATTTGAGATCAGGGGAATCATGATGTTAAATTGGTGCAGATTCGGCAATATAGCAACAATTTAAGATAGCAAATTTATTACGACCAAGATTCTTGATCATATTGCTACTTGCCTAATAAAATCTGTAAGTTAGTTTGAATACTAGTAAACTGACACGGCTAATTTGAGGCATTAGAATTGTCCGCAGATAAACACAGATAATTTGTTGGTCTACCAACAAATTTTGGACTTTTGATAAGCATAGATAGCGATAGGCTTTCATGGTACTTTATTGCACTATTTTAGCTGTGTCAGTCTACTAGGTCAGATCTAGAAATTCTGTTTGGAGTGGAAAGTATTTTAAGGTTGAGGTTGAGGCGCAAAAACCTTTACAGCAGCGCGATATGAGTTCTGGTTATCAGACCAAAACTGCTGTAGCTCAAATAAATCCTTAGTATCAATTTGCAAATCCTCCGTGGGGAAATTTTGCATCGCCTCAATTACAGTCCAACCATTAGAATTATTGGGTAAGTCGGCAGCTTCAATTAAAGCCGAACGAACTGCATAAAACCCATTACGTTCAGGATGAGTCTTAATTACCGTACCCAACTGCTGCAAAAACTCTTCTCCCGCTAGGGTATTAGCAAATTGATGGATCGCCACGCGATCGCACGCAAAACGGTTGTTTAGCCAATAACGTAATTGAACTAAAGTTTGCTCGTCCACAAATTGAGAATAAAGGCTAAATTCACGACTCATCTCTCCTGTAGCTGCATATCTAGCCAAAGACTCGACCGAAATTTGGCCTTGAAACGGTCCATAAATTAACTTGACTTGTTCTGCACCCAAAGCCGATTTAGATTTAAAGGCTAAAACTGATAATCCTAGACTCAAAGTAATTAAGCAGCGTAAAACCAATGTTAATTTAAGATTTTGTTGAAGATTCATAATTCAAAATTCAAAATAGCGTTAACAAACGTTCCAAGAATCGAAATTTAAAATAGTTTGAATAATATTTACGTCGAAAAGATTATTACCAATACTTATTGTTCCCGATTAAAACTAAAACGAATCAGGCTAAATTAAACTGAGCGAAACTTTTATAATCTGGATAGTTCTATTTAAGAAAGTATGATGAATCAGTTTGAACAATTACGAACTTTAACAGTAGATATTGGCGGTAGTGGGATTAAAGTAATGGTTCTAGATCCTCAAGGTCAACCTCTTAGCGATCGCCAACGTCTTAAAACTCCCGATCCAGCAAAACCAAAACAGGTAATAGATACCATTTTGACCTTAGCCCAATCACAAGAGTTCGATCGCGTATCGGTTGGCTTTCCAGGAGTGGTGCAACTTGGTCTGATTAAAACTGCCGTTAATTTAGACCCTGATTGGCTGCAATACGACTTGGCTAGTAATTTGTCGCAGTTATTAGCCAAGCCAGTTAAGGTAGCTAACGATGCCGATATTCAGGGGTTTGGGGCGATTTCTGGCAAGGGAGTAGAGCTGGTGCTGACCTTGGGAACGGGATTTGGTTCAGCTTTATTTGTCGATGGTAAATTAGTGCCTAACTTGGAAATGGGACATCATCCGTTTCGTAAGAAAGAAACTTATGAACAGCAATTAGGTAGAGCAGCCTTAGAGAAAGAAGGGCAAAAGAAATGGAACGATCGCTTGGCAAAAGCCCTAGCTAATCTAGAACATCTGTTTAACTATGAACGGCTTTATATTGGTGGAGGGGAGACTAAAAATATTAACTTTACTTTGCCTGACAATGCCACCATTATTCCTAACATCACTGGCTTACTCGGCGGTATTAAACTTTGGACTAACTAAAGATAATAAGTAATAAGTAATGAGATTATCCTACGTACTTACAGACATTGAATGCTCAATGCTCAATGTTCAATGTTCAATGTTCAATGTTCAATGTTCAATGTTTAATGTTCAATGTTTACAGACTACTGCTCCAATTAATTGGTAATGGTAAGGGATTTTCTTGATTTTGTTCGACTTGAGGATTAATTTCAGTGGCTCGATCTAGCACGGCTTCAACGCGATCGTATATTTGCTGCGCTTCTGACAAAGAGTTGCCAATACTGGTTAAGCCTAACTTGCCAAATTCTGACAACGCACCCATAAGATGAAACACTGTTCCCGTCTGACTGCCACTATCAAAATGTAGTCTTTCCTGAGCAACAATATCCATCAAATCAGTAGGCAATAAACCCCGATACTGTTCTTTTTGTAAATTATCTGTAGCAATATAATATTTTTCCTGACCTTGCTGACTCAAGAATCTTCCTGTATCGTAATCAAACGTGCCGTTCGTCAACAATCTCAAGGTCATAAAGGGGTGGGTTGTGCCACCCTTACGTAAGTTAATTTCGATCGCCTGGATATCCCATTTTTTGGTTTCGGGATGCTGCACGACAATAAAATCTACTCCGTAACGTTCTATAGCACCTTTGGCTGCCAAGATTTCTCCTACTCTCAAGCCAAGTTCCTGTAGTTCATAGCGATAGTCAGCATCAGCCGGGAAATAGCACCCTTCGTAAACTTGTCCATTAGCACCGCCTAAAATTTGATCGTGGGTAGAGATAATTTCTACTTCTCCTGATGGTCGAATATAACCTTGAACACTAGGCGATCGTTTAATCTCTCCTTCGACAAAAGCCTCAACAATTGCCCCTAATTCGGGAATACGACGCGAAAAAGACAACCAGGTTTCTCCTTTCCCCTGAAAGCTCATTTTTTCTAACTGTTGACTCAAAGCAGCTTTGGTTTCTACTGCACTACATAGATTGGGAGCATAGTTTTGAATTGGTCTTAAGTCTAATACAGCGTTGCCTTCACCAGAGAAACCTTCGTTTAGCTTGACAACAATTCGTTGCAGCTTAGGCTGCCTTTGCCAGAGTAGCCATAGCTCTTCTAGCAAATCTGTCGCATTGGTAACGGTGTAGCTTCCGTCAGGATGAGGAATTTTCGCCTCGGCAAAAATTTGACGACTACCGCTTTTTGAACCCCAATTGAGTACTTCAGGAGATGCTGCCAATAGAGGAATGCCTAGTTTTAAAGATAGACGCTGCTCTAAATCTGTGGAATTGTAGCAAACCATGTATGATTTATTGGGGCGCAAAGCACGGTGAATTTTATCAACCAGCCGAGGACGGTCTAAAATCTTTTGGGTTAAAGGTTTGAGAGAACCATCGTAGGTGCTGATTAGTAATAAGCGATCGCGAGCATGAGAGAATGGAATTCCTGGCAATAGTTGCAGATAATAATCAATTACTATCGGACATAAAGGCAAAGCAGTAATATAAATTACCCTAGTTAAAGGATTGCGTAAGCGAATCAAAGAAAATAGCAACCTTTCTTCGTAGTGCAAAAATCCTGATACTTTATCTCCTACCTGCTGATCGACGCTAAAAGAAGGAATAACCAATATGTCGAAGTTATCTTGGTCGAAAATATCAATACTTTGCCACAGCTTCCCCTCCTCAGGTGATTTTGTCCATTCTCGTAGCTGATTTTGTAGCTGTCTAAAACGCTTTGCCGCTGCTTCTGAATGAAATGTATCTACCATGTTTAAGGAAAGTAACAACACTGTCAAGAAAACTCTAAGAATTATAGTAACTCGCTATGAATGTTGATTTTAATCTGTTGGAATAATTCATCATTAAAAAGTCCGAAAAGATTGATAGTAAACGCAACAATGCTTAACATAAGCTGGTTTATTAAAGATTTACTGGTCAAAAATGCCTTTATAGCAGTACAAAATTAGATTAGGACACAAAACCGACATCACGAGCTTTTGAGGAACCTCAAAAGACGTGTCCTCAACTATTGGCTCGTAAGTAGTAAGTAGTAAGTAGTAAGTAGCAATCAAATACAAGCGAAAAATTGTTACTTTTAGTTGAATAAATCTACCATGTTTTGGCTGTTTACTCGAAAGTTGAATGTAAAACCGATTAAAGGGTGGTATTGTTTTTGTGTGTTTAGAGATTTAATTCAAACTCATATTTATTGATAAATAAGCCAATTACTAGATCATGCATTTCTTGTGATTTTGAAAAGCAAATTGTTTTTCTCGCTAAACGTTTAATTCTAGTTCTCAAGCGAATATGTTTTTGCTCGCTCTTTTGAGTTTTCTTTTTACCAATTTCGTGTTTATCTTCTGACAGATGCCTTCTATAAGCTCCTAATCCATCAGTACAATGATGCTTGATTGCAAATGGTTCTAAAAGTTTCTTTAGTTCTAAAAATACTTTATCTTTTCTTCTGCCAAAGACATAAGCTAAGATTTTTCCTGTCAATCTATCTATGGCGTCCCACAGCCATCTTTGATTTTTCTTGTTACCCACGAAGCTCCACATTTCATCTAGCTCAGAATCTTCAATTCCTGCTTCAGAATCCTGTTCGATTTCTGACCTTAGCTTAATTTCTACTTCTATTTCTTCAGGATTGATTGTGTTTAAAAGAGGTTCATTTACTGTTTTGATGAACGGGGATTTTTTTTAAGTTCTTTAATTACTGTTTTGTACTGATATTTAGTACGCAAGCTGTATCTCTGATTCCACTTGCATTGTGCGACATTGACACTATTTTTTGCTTGACTTCTTTGGTTCTTCCTAGATGGAAATGATTGAGAATAAAAGTTCGACGTTTACATTCATAATTTTCGCAACGATATCTTTGTTTTCTATCTCTGTAAAACCCATGTTTGAAGACATTATCGGACTGACAATCACGACAAAGTACGGGAATAAAAGCTGCCATTATTTTTCAATTTATTTCCATCCTAACTATCTTAAGTTAATTTCTACTTTATCACCCTTTAACCACACAAAAGTTACATCACCCTTTGGGCAAATTAACTGGTTCTGAAGAACAATCATCAACCACAATTACTCCAAAGTCTTCTATAGTTTGAGCCAAAGCACTATTGACGGCGCGAAGTAACAACTTAGGACGATTATAGGTAGGAATTATGATGCTTAATAATATCTCTCTCATGATTTAGAGATTAATAACAATTTGTTGACTGTTGTCAACTAATTAATTGAAGTGAATACTACCTATCAAACCGTGAAAAATTTATTGAGAAACAGCGTAAGTTTGTTCGTCTCTGTTTTCTAGTTTAGAGTAAGCATTTTTGCTATTAGTAAACTCTTCATGATAGGAACGTTCAACATTGACATTCCAAAGATCGTGTTTCTCGCCCAAAATATTTTTGGCGGCTAGCAAACCAGTCAACATCGAATGATCGCTGTTATTGTAGCGATGCATTCCATTGCGACCAATAGTTTGCAGATTTTGGAAGGCTTGAATGTATTTTTGAATAATTTCTACGTTGCAACGATATTCATCGTCGTAAACAGGATAAGCTTTATATTGACGAATTACCGTGCCGTCTTCAATCTTAACTTCTGGATCTACTAGTCCCAAAGCCTTTACTTCACGGCTGGCTAGTTCGACTAGTTCGGCGTTAGACATTTCCCATAATTTATCACCTTCGTTGCAAAAATATTCCATTCCCAAACAAGTTTTGCTTTGGTCGGGAACCATTGCCTTGCTCCAGTTTTTAAAGTTTTGGATTCTACCAACCTTAAATTCAGGACTATGAATATAAATCCAGTTGTCAGGAAATAGATCGGCGCGATCTACTATTAGCGAAACAATTAGAAAATCGCGATATTTTAAGCTATTAGCAGCTTTGAGTACAGCTTCTGGTGGTGCAGGGTTGAGCTTCTTTAGTAGTAAGGATACGGGCATACTAGAAACATAGTTTTCTCCCCTAACTTTGCTAGTTTCACCGTTTTGCTGAATCGTAACCCCAGTAATGCGATCGCCATATCGTTCTACTTCGATTATTTCTGTATTAAGATGTACGGGAGAACCTTTGCTGTTTAATTTTTGCTGGAAACGCTCCCACATTTGACCTGGACCATATACAGGATAATTGAACTCTTTGATTAGAGTTTTAGTATCGTTGCTACCAAATAGAGCATTCGTAATAGCTTTTGTTAGCGACAGCCCTTTGATTCGCTGTGCTGCCCAATCAGCTCTAATTTCGGTACAGGGAATACCCCACACTTTTTCAGTGTAAGTTTTAAAAAAAGTTTCATATAAACGTTTGCCAAAGCGATTAGAAACCCACTGCTCAAAGTTTTCTTCCACCGGATTTGGTCTAACTTTGGCTTTGAAGTAGCTCCACATAATCAAGGTGCTATTAATCAAGCCTAGATTAGCTAAAGCGTTATATGGCTCTAAAGGATAGCTAAAAAATTTATTTTTGTAGTAAATTCTTGAGATACGCGGAACTTTGATAAATTCATTCCCCATTACTTCCTGCCAAAGCTGCTCTACTTCTCCTACCTTAGTAAAGAAGCGATGTCCACCGATATCAAAACGATATCCCTTGTAAGTTTCAGTCCGCGATATTCCGCCGACACGATCTGCTTTCTCAAACACAACTGATTTTTTGCCATGCTTACTTAATTCGTAAGCTGTAGTCAGACCAGCAGGCCCTCCACCAATGATTATCGTTTGATCAAGATTATTCATAATGTTGCGCTTAAATTCTTCTTTGCTTATGTTGATTATGTTTGTGTTGATTAACTTTTTTTGTAGAGACGATTAATTACCTGGTAATAACATATTCTGAGCGATGTCGCGATCGCAATTTTCCGACTGGGAATTAATTGTGGTAGATGATGGTTCTACGGATGAATCGGCAGCTATTGCTGATAAATTTGGCGCTAAAGTAATCCAAACCAAAGGTCGTGAAGGTCCTGGAGCAGCAAGAATTTGGGTGCAAAAATAGCACAAGGAGATTATTTATGTTTCATTGATGCAGACTGCGAAGTTTGTGAAGATGCGATCGCTAATTTAGCCCGAAAACTTCAGTTGCAACCAGAGATAGATGCGTTGTTTGGTTCATATGATGATGCACCCAAAGCCACAAATTTTGTGGCTCAGTATAAAAATTTAATGCATCATTATGTTCATCAACAAGGTAGCGAAGATGCCTCAACATTTTGGTCGGGTTTTGGGGTAGTAAAGCGGGAACTATTTTTAAAATTAGGTGGATTTGATATTGTGCGTTATCCTCGTCCTAGCATTGAAGATATTGAATTAAAATATCGCCTCAAACAAGCTGGAGCTAAAATTCACTTAGCCAAAGAATTACAGGTAAAACATCACAAAGCTTGGAAACTAATGGGTTTGGTTAAAACTGACGTTTTTGACCGTGGCATTCCTTAGACGAAGCTGTTACTGGACAACAAATCTTACGTAGTCAATGATTTAAATCTGCAAATCAGCAGTAGAATGAGCGTTATCGCTACCTATGGTTTAGTATTTTGTTTGTTAGCAAGTGTGTTTAATCCAGCAGCGATAATTGTTGGTCTAATTTTGGCGGTATTGCTGCTGTATCTAAACTGGGATGTTTATCGTTTAATTCTATAAGAAACGCGGCTTAGTTTTCGCCATTAAAGCAGTTCTCATACACTGGCTTTATTATTTTTACGGTGGATTATCTTTTGTTTTGGGAACTTGGTCACATTGGAAACCGCTTTTACTGAGTAATATTCGGTCGAGATAGAATTTTGAATATTTATTTTTAGAGCGAATACTCTAGTATTTTGCCTATTAATTTTTGTCCATTCAAAGAGCGAATCCTAAAGGACGACGCGGAGGACGCGACGTAAGGAGGACGCGACGTAAGGAGGACGCGACGTAAGGAGGACGCGACGTAAGGAGGACGCGACGTAAGGAGCTAATCCTTTAGGGCTAATCCTTTAGGGCTAATCCTTTAGGGCTAGTCTATCACGGATAAGCTAGCGCGTCACACGTATAGGGCATATGCGCCAAGAAGCCAAAAGTTAAGAGCTAAAAGCGATGAACGCTCATAATGCTATCTAACCAATGATATAAGCCATATTTTGGCTATCTATAACCATAGTATGAGAGTTGAATGTGTAATTCATACTACTATATAAATGTAACTTAACAATTTGCAAGCAATATATATGAATATCAATCATTTTACACAAATGTCCAAAAGACTATTAATATTGACTAGCGTTCTTGGCTTGGGAGCTTTATCTGTATCTCCCGCGTTAGCCAATAATAACAACTCAATGGAATCCTCTACCGAAATGGAAGAGATGCCAATGAGCGAGTCTAGCGCAGAAGCTGGGAACATAGTAGAGGTAGCTTCAGGCAACGAATCCTTTAGTACTTTGGTCACAGCGATAGAGGCAGCAGGATTGGCGGATACGCTATCTGGTTCGGATTCTGACTACACAGTTTTTGCCCCAACGAATGAAGCCTTTAATCAGTTACCAGATGGTACATTAGAATATCTATTACAACCTGAAAATCAAGAGGTATTACAGCGTGTGCTTTCTTATCACGTCTTACCAAAACAAGTAGGATCGAGTGAAATTTCTGGTGGTGAAATAGAATCTCTTGACGGTGGATTAGTCACTGAAGTCACCGACGAAGGAGTCATGGTGAACAATGCTAGCGTTGTTACTCCAGATATCGAAGCGAGTAATGGAGTTATTCATGGTGTAAATCGAGTTTTATTACCAGCAGATTTACAAAGTACCTTGGCTTCTGAACTAGGGGTAGCAGAAACCGAGTTTTATCAATAATCAGTAAACCTCTGGCAAAAATAGCGATCGCCAAGTGCGATCGCGTTCTTATCTTTAAATCAACTATTTTTTTTACCGAGTTATTTATAGCCAATCAAAAAATAAATAATCTCAAAAATGAATCAGTTCAATATATTAGGTAATCGTAAAAGCCAAAGTAATTTGGAAATTTCTACATCGATCATGGCTTTAGCAGTTTTAATTGGTGGTATATCATTCTTTCCTCGCCAAGCATTAAGCCAGCCAAAAAAGCAAATATTAGTCGCTCAAAATACCCCAAGTATAAGAGCAGCGAGCGCGCAAGCAGAAACGCTTTATCTAAATAATGATCGCACCTATGCTTATAACTTAATTGCTCAAGAAGAAGGATTTATTGGTGATGTAGCTATTCCAGTTGGTGCAACTATAGTCGGTAAATATGTCCCCGCTGAAGGTGGATTACGCTATGTCGCTGAAGCAGTAACCTATGATGACTATAGCTATACGATTGATGCTTCTTCAGAAATAATTAAAGATGTTAAAGATCCCCGTGATACCCTCAGCGGGCGCGATTGCTGAAGATGCGGGTATTGGTGCAGCGGGTGGCACTATCTTAGGTGAAGTTCTAGGCGATGCAGGTGCAGCAGAAATTATTGGGGGTGCAGCCGCAGGGGCAGCAACGGGTAATCTTACTGCCGATCGAGTTGTAGTTGTAGAACCAGATTCGGCGATCGCTCTATATGAATAAACTATGAACGCGATGAGGCAGTCCTATAATGACGCTTAACACGATCCATGTCGTTCGATAGATTCAAAGAATAACACCGCTTTGTAGAATTAAGCCAAATAAAATTATGCTCAGCGTCTAACTTTGGCTATAATAATGGATCGTGGAATATATTCTGAGGTAAATCATGGGTCGTAAATGTCAAATAACGGGTAAAAAAGCCAACAACGCTATGGCGGTATCTCACTCGCACCGTCGTACTAAAAAATTGCAGGACGTTAATTTGCAGTGGAAAAGAGTATGGTGGGCAGAAGGCAATCGTTGGGTAAGATTGCGTTTATCCACTAAAGCAATTAAGACTTTGGAAAAAAGAGGCATTGGTGCAATGGCAAAAGAAGCTGGTCTTAATCTTAATAAACAATAAATTAAATTTGCATAACGATTAGGTTTATTCTCACTCTTAATTGCCAGAAAACGGTATTAAACGAAAATTTAGCAGTCTCATTTCTAACTGTATGCTTTCGGGTTAAGGTCTTAAGTTAGTATTTGAAGACTGCATTTACTCTACCCTACACCCTAAGTAAACCATTTAACTTGCCATGCTCAATCAATTTGCTATATAACGCTAAAATAGTTAAGAACTCTTAAGCATTGTTAAGCACTGTCTGTATGTCTCCCTCCCGCAAAGGTATCCAAGCTAACGGTAAAGTCAATAAAGTACAGCCCGAATCCTTAGAAGAAAATGTGATTCGTATTAAAGGTGCTAGACAGCATAATTTAAAAAACATTGATCTTGAGTTACCTCGTAACAAGCTAATCGTATTTACTGGAGTTTCAGGTTCAGGTAAATCTTCTTTGGCATTTGATACTATTTTTGCGGAAGGTCAAAGACGCTATGTCGAATCTCTTAGTGCTTACGCCAGACAGTTTTTAGGACAGTTAGACAAGCCCGATGTCGATGCGATTGAAGGATTGAGTCCTGCTATTTCCATCGATCAAAAGTCTACTTCTCATAATCCTCGTTCGACAGTAGGGACAGTTACCGAAATTTACGACTATCTTAGATTACTGTTCGGTAGAGCTGGTGAGCCTCATTGTCCGAAGTGCGATCGCTCAATAGTGCCACAGACGATTGATGAGATGTGCGATCGCATTATGGAATTGCCCGATCAGACTAAGTTTATGATTCTTGCTCCTGTGGTGCGGAGTAAAAAAGGGACACATAAGCAATTATTGTCTAGTTTGACTTCTCAGGGATTTGTCAGAGTCAAAATTGATGGAGAAGTTAGACAGTTAGACGACTTAGTTGAACTAGATAAAAACTATAAACATGATATTGAAGTCGTAGTAGATCGTCTAATTAAAAAATCAGGAATAGAGGAGCGTTTAACTGATTCTCTCTCGACTTGTCTGCGTTTGTCAGATGGCATTGCCGAGATTGATCTGATGAGCGCGCCAGGTACTCAAGCACAAGACAAGCCAGCCAAGATTATTTTTTCGGAAAACTTTGCCTGTCCCGAACATGGTGCGGTAATAGAGGAACTATCACCTCGTTTATTTTCCTTCAATTCACCCTATGGTGCTTGTCCCGACTGTCATGGTTTAGGAAGTCATCGGACATTTTCACCTGAATTGGTTGTTCCAGATTGGACTCAACCATTATATAGTGCGATCGCGCCTTGGTCAGATAAAGATAATTCTTACTATCTTTCTTTATTACATGGCGTAGGACAGGCTTTTGGTTTTGAAATTCAAACTAAGTGGTCACAGCTTAGCGAAGAACAGCAAAACGTAATTCTCTATGGTGCTGAAGAAGCTGTTTACTTCCAGTCCGATAGTCGCGGTAGTCAACCTAAGGGCTATCATCGGCACTATTCAGGTGTGCTTAAAATGTTGCAGCGCAACTATCAAGAAACTAACTCCGACTCGGTTAAAAACAAGCTAGAGCAATATTTAGTCAATCAGCCCTGCGACACCTGTAAGGGACAACGCTTAAAGCCAGCATCTCTATCGGTCAGTTTAGGTCAATATCGCATTAATGATTTAGCGGGTGTACCGATTCGCGAATGCTTAGACAGAGCAAATGATTTAAAACTTACCAACCGCCAGGCATTGATTGGGGAACTAGCATTAAAGGAAATTAGATCTCGTCTGCAATTTTTACTGGATGTCGGTTTAGACTATTTAACTTTAGACCGCGCAGCCATGACTCTATCTGGAGGAGAAGCCCAAAGAATTAGATTAGCTACTCAAATTGGCGCAGGATTAACTGGTGTACTCTATGTCTTAGATGAACCCAGTATTGGTTTGCATCAACGGGATAACGATAAATTGCTAGGCACGCTCAAAAAATTGAGAGACTTGGGTAATACCTTAATCGTCGTAGAACATGACGAAGATACGATTCGTGCTGCCGATAGTTTGGTGGATATTGGTCCTAAAGCAGGGGTACACGGAGGCGATATTGTAGTTCAGGGCAATTTAACCGCTTTACTCAATTCAGAAACTTCGCTTACGGGGGCATATTTATCAGGCAAAAGAGTCATTGCTACTCCAGAGGAGAGAAGAAAAGGCAAAGCCTTTGGTATCACGCTCAAAGACTGCCATCAAAATAATCTGCAACATATTGATGTCGAGATTCCTCTAGGTAAATTCGTCTGTATTACTGGTGTATCGGGTTCGGGTAAATCTACTTTAGTAAACGAACTATTACATCCTGCTTTAAAACATCATTTGAGTCGCAAAACACCTTTCCCTAAACAGCTAGGAGAAGTTGATGGTTTGGAGGCGATCGATAAAGTAATTACTATAGATCAATCTCCCATTGGTCGGACTCCTCGTTCCAACACCGCTACCTATACAGGAGTATTTGATGCCATCCGCGCCATTTTTGTCGAAACCATTGAAGCAAAAGCCAGAGGCTATAGCGCAGGACGTTTTTCCTTTAACGTCAAAGGTGGGCGCTGTGAAGCCTGTAGCGGACAAGGAGTAAACGTAATTGAAATGAATTTCTTACCCGATGTTTATGTTCAGTGTGATGTCTGCAAAGGGGCTAGATATAATCGCGAGACTCTTCAAGCTAAATACAAAAATTATTCTATTGCCGATGTTTTGGATATGACGGTAGAGGAAGCCTTAGAAACTTTTAAAAATATTCCTCGCGCTTCCAATAGACTGCAAACTCTGATGGATGTTGGCTTAGGCTATGTCAAGTTAGGACAACCAGCCCCAACCTTATCTGGCGGTGAAGCCCAGCGAGTCAAATTAGCCTCTGAACTATCTCGTCGCGCCACTGGTAAAACTCTTTACCTAATCGATGAACCAACTACCGGCTTATCTTTTTACGATGTCCATCATCTATTAAACGTGCTGCAAAGGCTGGTAGATAAAGGTAATTCTTTAATTGTAATCGAACACAACCTAGACGTAATTCGCTGTTCTGACTGGATTATCGATCTTGGTCCAGAAGGAGGAGATAAAGGCGGGGAAATTATTGCTACAGGTACACCTGAAGAAGTAGCCCAAAATGAGAAGTCTTATACAGCAAAGTATTTAAAACAAGTCCTGCAAAAATACCCTATTGCTGTTGATTCAAACTTAACTAATTAGTCTAAAGGCTTGAAGTTGAAATCTAAACCCTGTTACTTTTAACAAAACCAGTAGTCTTACATTTTAATAATTGCATGATGCTATCAGACTCATTTTCGGAAAATGTCTTTTGTCCAGTGGTTCACATAACAAGATTGTTTGATTTATGGAAAAGCTCGGTTTAATTAATCTTGCTCAACCAAAAGAACAATCGGTTTTATTTATTACTCTTGATTCTTGTCGTTACGATACTTTTTTAATCGCTTCCGCTCCTAACTTGAAAGCTCTAGAAAAATTGTATAGAGCTATGGCACCTGGCAATTTTACCTACAGCTCTCATGCTGCTATGTTTGTTGGCTTTACTCCAGGAGTATCAACTAAATTTGAACCTTATGTGAATTCTAAATATGGCAAGATTTTCAAGATATTGAATGGAGGTTTAGCTGGAAAAGCAGAACATTTCATTCTTACAGGACGCAATATTATTGATGGCTTTAAACGCAGGGGATATCTAACCATTGGTTCGGGTGCTGTAGGCTGGTTTGATCCTAAAACTGAAACTGGACAATCTTTGATACAAGACTTTGAAGCTTTCTTTTATCCAGGTAACACTTTTTCTTTAGACAAGCAAATTCAACAAATTTCCCAGTACCTTGAAAATCTTTCCCAACCAGTTTTTGTCTTCTTAATGTGGGCGAGACTCATGTTCCTTACTATTACCAAGGAGCATCGTGGAGTGCTGAAGATAATCCCTGTATTCCCTTCGGTAGTAACAATCGTCGAGATGAATGTATGCAAAGACAAAAGATTTGCTTACAATATGTAGATCGGTTACTACAACTGTTATTAACCTCCTTTCGAGGCGAAACTATTTTAGTTTGTGCAGATCACGGGGATTGTTGGGGAGAAGATGGTCTTTGGGAGTATGGTTTTTACCATCAAAAGCTACTTCAAATACCTCTTATTTTTAGACTAGGAGCAAGTATCGATAGCGAAGGAAATACAATAAAATGATACTAAATAATTAACGATTTAAGAAGTTTAATATCTCTTCATTTGCTTACGTAAGTATATATTTATTTCACGACAATTCATATTAGACGTTAATGTTAATTAATATTTAGGACACTATTATTTATTTCCTCTAAAATTTATATATTAAGCATAGGGAAATTAGAGAGTAGGGAGATAGTAGATATCCATTAATCTCTATCATTCCTTTAGTTTTCCTTCGACTTATAGGCTGATCCACATTTAGCTTGCATAATTCTGAGGTTTAATTTTTATATATATAGTAATTTCAATTAACTTCCGTATGATTTGACAATATCATAGAGGGTAGTATCTGGAGTTGAATAAATGCGCCTCTTCTTAAGAATGGCAAAGTCTTGCTCAACAAGTCGATTGCACAAGCTGCTTACGAAGCAGCGTGCCTCGACTTCAATACGGTTTAAATCAGGGGAATAAGGAGGCAAAAATAAAACTGAATGACCAGCCTCGTGAGCGATTTGATATACATCATTCTGGCGGTGAAATGGAGCATTATCAAGAATCAAAGTAGAATTAGGCTTTAATTCAGGAATTAGATGATCTTGAAGCCATTGATTAAACCATAGAGCATTAGTACTACCTGAAAACAGGACTGGAGCTAATAATTTCTTGACTCTATTTGCCGCAATTAGACTAGTTCTTGTTCCTCGTCTACCATTTCGCTCACAATGAGACTTTTGTCCTCTTTTCGACCAAGCATAGGGACGATATGTATAAGCATCAAAACCAGTCTCATCTATATATACCAAGTCTTGTGAACTCTGCTGGATAATAATTTGACGTAAACTTCTTAAGAAGATAATTCGTAATTTATGTTTTCGTTCACTGTATCTGAGAGTTTTTTTTTCTAGTCAATTTCATTTGACGATTAGCGTACCAAATTGCGCTCTCTCGGACTCCAAAATGTTGCGCCCGCTCTCTCAATAAAGCATCTGGAAATTCTTGTATATGGCGTGAAAGAGCTGACCAGTCTAGTTTTCGGCTTCTTTTTATCGCTTTTGGAGTCAAATCGTCTCGTTTACACTAATTATTTACACACCATAAACTTACTTCATATCGTCTTGACGCTTCTGCTTTAGAACCACCTTTACGAACAAATTCGACTACTCGCTTCCGTAAATGAATACTATAGGTCATTTAAGATCGTATTTTCTTGAATCTAACTCTCATTATTTCATATGTTTCTTATTTGAAATGACTATAAGAGCATTAATGAAAAAACAAAAAATAGCCTTAAGTTATGCCAAAATGTCTTGTTGGTATATGATACTCAAAGTCCTGCTCCCATAGCTTTAAAAAAATCTTGGCAATCTTATTCAGCAACAGCCATCAGCAACACCATAATTAGTTGACTTAACTCCAACAGCGATCGCGCTTGTTAGTTCTACTGCCCAATAAATCAATCTTGAATGCTTTGACATATAAATTGGTCGATGTATTGCCAAACGCCGCGATCGGCAATTAATTGCTCAACGGCTTTTTTGTATTCAGCTTGCAGCAGTTCTTTCTGTGCTTGAGACAAATTTAATAATGGATTTCCTCTCGGATAAAATTCTTGTTCAATCCGCACCGAACCATAGGGCTGATTCCTGACCTCTTTTTTACTCCTCATACCAACTAGAACGCCAAGCAGCTTGAGCCTCAATTACAGCAGCCTCTTGCTGAATTGCTTTGTACTTGCTGTTAAGTTTTTTAATTTGACCGATTAAATTACGAATCTGACCTCTTTTTGCATTTAACAGGTGATCGGAAAATTCAACTTCTGCCAAACGCAAACGCAATAAACTAATACTCTCAGGATTTTTAGCCGACGTAGACTTTTTATCCCGATCCGTTTCAATTGTCAGATGAAGAATATGAGGAATATTAGGCTGCTTATAATTATTTCTCACTCCTTTAGCCGAGTCTGCTTGAATCGCTACATCAATAACTTTGTTAGGAATGCGATCGGGAAGTATTTTTGACTCTTGAAGATATTTATTAACTCTTCTCGAGGTAACATCTAATGCTTTTTTAATGTTTCTTTCTATCTGTTTGTGCCATAAGATTAAATGCTCAGGGTTTTCAAAGTCAATCTGTTCCTTCAATAGTTCTTCTGAAGAGGTATTGAGATTAAGATCTTCAGAAGAAGTGGCATCTATTTGAATAAATTCAACATTTTCTAAATTTTCTAAATTTCCTAATTCAGTCTTAACTAGTTCGAGATCAATTTCACTCACACTATCTTCTCGATCGTCTGTTCTTCTTTTCGGCTTAGGTAAATTTTTAATTAATTCCGCCATTAAGTTGAGGTCAATTGGTTCTGGCTCTAGTTCTTTTTGTTCAATAATTTTAGTTAGGTTTGGTTCTAGTTCCAAGCCCAAGCGTCTAAGGTTTTGCTGTAGATCTTGCTTTTCGCTTAAAGACAAGTCCAGAAATGATTGAGGATAAAGTTGAGTACAAATTTGATAGCTAGCCAATATGAGCTGCTGTTTAAGTGACTGACTTAGTAGATCTAAGTAGTTCCGATGTAGCTCTTCAAGCTCAATTGCTATGTCGGCTACTGTTAATTTTAAATTTCTTAGGTCTTGTTTAACTTGCTGAATCGATTTTGTCATCCTATGTTCAGTTATCCCCATGGACATTTACTCAAGACTTTGAAATAACCTCTAAGCAGATGGCTAGTTCATCTTAGTTCTATCTTTTAAAAAAAGCAAAAGCCGTAGATATGCCAGTCAAACCCAAATAAAATAAAATTTCTTGGAGTTTAATTCAGCCTACGACTAGTTTTCTTGGTAATCTATTGCCGCTAATTATTTTTTTCCTGTCTGAGCCGCTACTTCATCAGCAAAGTTGGATTCTTCTTTTTCAATTCCTTCCCCTAATACAAAGCGGACAAAACGACGAACCTGAATGTTTTCTCCCAATTGGGCAACACTTTGTTTTACTAACTCTTCAACAGTAATACTTTGGTCGCGAATATAGGGCTGAGGTAGCAAAGAAATTTCGTTCAAACGCTTGTCAATTCTACCAGAAACAATTTTCTCTTTAATGTTCTCTGGTTTTCCGTCTAGGTCGTCTCGACCCATTTCAATCTCTTTTTCTTTGGTGACGATTCCTTCAGGAATATCTTCTACCCTAACGAATTCTACATTAGGACAGGCTGCAATCTGCATCGCCACATTTTTAACTAATTCTTGAAACTCTTCACGACGAGCTACAAAATCTGTTTCGCAATTAACTTCGACCAAAACGCCAATGCGTCCGCCAGTGTGAATATAACTTTCAACTAATCCTTCGGCTGCCACACGACCTTGTTTCTTATCAGCAGAAATAGTTCCTTTTTGGCGCAACCATTCTATGGCTTTGGTCATGTCGCCGTCGTTTTCTGTTAACGCTTTTTTGCAATCCATCATCCCCGCGCCAGTTTTTTCGCGGAGTTCCTTGACTACTTTTGCCGATATGCTTGCCATATTTTTTACTGTTTCAATTCAATTTTAGTGACGACAAAATAATTTTAAATTATGTTGGCAGGGGCTTAAAGCTTTAAACCCCTGCATCTGGTTTGGTGGTGAACCCAGATTTATTCTTCGCTATCAGAGACGGATTCTGATTCAGAAGCTTCTTCTGCTACCGCTTCTTCTTCTGCATCAGGGTAATCTTCTACATCGATTCCTTCTTCTAGTTCGTCGTAATCATCTTGATTATCTAGTTGACCATGACGACCTTCATAAATTGCATCAGCTAACTTACCAACAATTAACTTGATTGAACGGATAGCGTCATCGTTAGCAGGAATAGGTACATCAGCAACCAAAGGATCGCAGTTAGTATCTAAGATAGAAACTACGGTAATACCAAGCTTTTGACATTCAGCGATCGCATTATGTTCGCGCTTTTGATCGATAATAACTACGATATCTGGCACTTTGCGCATCATTTTGATGCCGCCTAGATATTTTTGCAGCTTGCCCATCTCACGGCGCAGCACTGAAGCTTCTTTTTTTGGTCTTCTGTCTAGTGCGCCACTGTCTTCGAGGTTTTCTAGTTCCTTTAGTCTTTCTACTCTAGTTTTGATCGTTTCCCAGTTGGTTAACATTCCACCCAACCATCTTTGGTTGACATAGAAAGCTCCGCAACGAGATGCCTCTTGGGCAATAATTCCAGCCGCTTGACGTTTGGTACCGACAAACAAGACTCTTTTGCCACGCTCAGAAGAAGAGCGCATATAGTCATAAGCCGATTCCATTAACTGCGCTGTTTGCACCAAGTCAATGATATGTACACCATTACGAGCAGTATAAATGTACTGAGACATTCGAGGATTCCAGCGACGGGTTTGATGACCGAAGTGAACCCCAGATTCTAAAAGTTCTGCGAGAGAAACTACTGGCATATTTTTTTTACTCCTATTTCGGGTTAATCCTCCATCCAGGGACATTTTCTCGATGTGAAAACACCCGAAATCCTGAATGTGTGAATTGTTTTTTTACTGCGTATTTAGTTTAACACTATTGTTTGTCTGGTTTTCCAAGTTTTTGAGAATTTATTCTGTCAACTATTTTCGGCTTGGTTAAAAACAAAAATTGCCACCTTAAGCAATTAAGATTAAGGCGTTGCATCCGGGCGGGATGATCTGATAATAATGAGGAATGAAATGTCCAAATTGTCAGTCTAATTTTGAGGAAAAATAAACGCGATCGCTGGCTTTTAATTGGAGGCGATCGCGCTTCCAGGATGAAAGTGAGAATGAATTCATAATGAGATATATCAAAGGTTTAACAAAAGATACTTGAAAATTGACTGATTTTTCACTAATCAACCAGGTAAAATCTTCAGCCTGACTAGCAATAAACGAAGCAGCTTTCTTGGGTAAGACTATGGTAGTATCTTCGAGACTGCTAAGACTATTAGTATCTACTGAATCCACGTTTATGGTCACAGTACTCATCATACTAGGGACTGTTATACCAGTCAGGGTTAGCCCAAGAGTATCTGAGTCGACATCCTCATCTATACTAAGAGCCACAGACTTTAATTGCAGACATACACCACTAAAAATCGTCTTGAAATCGTTCTGCATTCAACATAATATCGAGCAAGACACCCGAATCTCCCACAAAAGCTAGTCCTTGTTCATCTTCTTTTTGTCCTGGTCCTTCACCAATGATGAGTAGGTCCGCTTTTTTCTTTTTGCTATATCTACCAGCCACCACCTGAATGCGAGATTTTGACAGTCCGTAAGCCTGACAACTATTGGTGTATTGTTCTAAGCCACATTGAGATTAAACTTCAAGCCACCAGAATCTTTTCCTAGAAGCGATTTTGACCTGTATTTAGCCATAAAAAATTAACTGGAGTAATTACCTAGTTAATTTGTGCCGTAAGGCAATATGTTTATAAGGTCTAAAGACTGTTAACCAGAACTACAGCGACTCCCAAAAAGAGACGTTGATGAATCATATCTTCTACCGAATCATTCTTCCAATTTACGGGAGTAGGGGGATGCAGGGTATACCAGATTGGTATAGGCGATCGCGTAGAAATTTCTGATTGTCCAGGACATTAGAATTGGGCAAGTCCGTTTAAGGTTGAGGCGATTGAAGGAAATTGGGTAGCATTAGAAATGGTGGATGAGTTGATTGAAATTGGTCGCCTAGAGAAGTGTCAAAAAGCAAATTGTTAAGTAATGGGTGAAGCAAAACGAAGAAAACAAAAATGGGGTTGGAGGTATGGTCAACCTCTGGGTTTAACCACTGAAAAAAGAATCAATCTAATTTCTAACAATATCTTGGCATTAATTTCAGATCATTTTGAGACTTGTGGTTACTACCTGTAGTCAATATTAGCCAAACATGCTTCTAAGTCTAGTATTTCTGCTTTGCCTTGGGATCGATACGATCCTCATCCCACTCAATTAAGTTTATTTTAGCTGGATAATTATTAAAAACTGTAAAGTTTATCCTTAAAAAAGAAATATGAAATTTTTATTAAGTTTATAATTGTGGAAGCAGGTTATTAAAGAGCAAACTCAATCTTACTGAGTTAGCTCTTTATACCTTTACGACTCAATTAAGATATTGCTTAACAGTTCTATTGATATGGTGTTAGGGGCATTGTTTGGCTGACTCTGCCTCTAAATTTTTGTCTAAATAAAGACGGTTGGACTCAGAAATAGCTAGAAGCGGTATCTGTACTAAAAATAAAACTTTAAACTAAAGCATTCACTTCTCAAAATTGATGCTTTACAAAAATATACAATCGCTCAAACTATTGGCAGCTCTTTAAACAAGCCAACTGAATTAATTATTTTCAACAAAACAGGATGGTTTTCAGCTAAAAGCAATTGTAAAATGGGGGTTATAACCATGAAGAGTAATTAGGAATCAGCTAACGCTCTTTATATTTACGACTCGAATTAAGTATTGCTTAACGGTTCTATATGGTTGGTGTTAGGGGTGTTGTTTGGCTGACAATGCTCCTAGTTTTTTGGTGTTTTTTTGGTGTTTCCAACTAAAATACAGGTTAATTGGAATCGCGATGTAATGTCTTCCGTAAATATACTAGTTTTTTCCCCTAATTTAACCATTTATATTTAAAGCTTTAATAAATTTTTGCGTAGTTTAGCCGATTAGCTTCATTTAATCTTTATCAAACTTAGAAGCAAACTCTGATAAATCGGCTTTTTCGTATATTTCAAAAGGTTGATGTATCCAAGGATTATCGGGTAAGTAGTCCACATAAAAGTTAGGTATTTCTATCGAAGTACTTTTGTACCAAATTACGGCGGTACGAAGGTCGGTGATATTTTGAGCATACTTAGTTTTGAGCCAGGTTATCGATTCTGCCAAACTAATTCCCGAATCTACTAAATCGTCTACTAGTAGGACGCGATCGCCCAAAGGTTGAATAGTAGACAAATGTTCGGATAATTTAATTTTTCCACGCTCTTGATTGTTTTTTCCCCCGTATGAGGCAGTAGATAAAATAGCCAAAGGTCGATCGTACAGCCGACAAAGAATATCTCCTACTCTTAAGCCTCCTTTTGCCAGACAGACAATCTGATTGAACTGCCAATTAGATTGATAAATCTTGACAGCTAAATTTTCGATTTTATGATGATATTCTGACCAAGTTACATATAAATCTGTCATACAAAATAGGAACTTAAAAAAATTGAATACTAACGATAAGCTGATAGATCGCGAAAAGCTTAATTTTACTACTAAACTGGCTTATGGTTCAGGGGATATGGGACCCGCAATTACAGCAAATATTTTAGTATTTTTTTTGCTATATTTTTTTACTAATGTGGCGGGATTACCTGCGGGATTAGCTGGCAGTATTTTAGCTATTGGTAAGATTGGTGATGCAATAAATGATCCAATTGCTGGAATATTAAGCGATCGCACCCGTACTCGTTGGGGGAGGCGCATTCCCTGGATGCTGTTTGGCACAATTCCTTTTGGGATCTTCTTTTTTTTGCAGTGGATTGTACCTCAATTCAGTAACGATACCACCGTTAACAATTGGTGTCTGTTTGCTTATTACGTAGTTATTGGAATTCTGTTTAACATCGCTTATACAGTCGTTAATTTACCCTACACAGCCTTAACGCCCGATTTGACTCTAGACTACAATGAACGAACTAATCTCAATAGTTTCCGCTTTGCCTTTTCCATTGGCGGTAGTATCCTATCTCTAGTTCTGGCAACCTTTATTTTTCAAGCTTATCCTGATGATCCCAAGCAACAATATTTAGTTTTGGGTGTAGTTACTTCCCTCATCTCCGTTGTGGCTATATTTTGGTGTACCTTTCGTATCCAGGAACGCGGTGCATCGCCAATTTTAAACCAGCAGGGCAAAAAAGTTTTCGGTTTTGTTTTGGCTGTCATCGGCGCAATCGGGTTGGTTTATGGCATTGCTCAATTAACCAATGACACGTCAAACGGTAGTTTATACGGCATCTGTGGTATTTTATTTGGCTTAGAATTTATCGCCTTTGCTTTAACTCTCATCTTTGCCAAAACAGAATCTCATCTCAGTAGTTCCGAAGCAATTGCCATCAGAAATAAGGCTGATAGCGTTCCGACAACGCCGATCAAGGAACAGTTAAAAATAGCTTTTGCTAACAAAGCGTTTCTCTATGTAATTGGTATTTACTTGTGTTCTTGGTTAGCAGTTCAATTAACAGCTTCAATTTTGATTTACTTTGTAGTAAGCTGGATGGGCATGAATGAAGCTGCTTTTCCGATCGTGGCGATCGCCGTTCAAGGAGTAGCTTTAGTAATGTTGTTTTTCTGGCAATTGGTCAGCGAAAAACTTGGCAAAAAAGGTGTTTACTATTTGGGCATGATCATTTGGATTATTGCTCAGGCAGCATTATTCTTGATTCAACCAGGTCAAATTACTCTACTTTATATCGCGGCAATTATGGCTGGTGTTGGTGTATCTGTTGCCTACTTAATTCCTTGGTCGATGATTCCTGATGTGATTGATTCAGATGAACTGAGTACGGGTGAGAGAAGAGAAGGAATTTTTTATAGCTTCATGGTATTGCTACAAAAATTCGGTTTAGCTTTAGCTTTATTTTTAGTTGGTCAAGCCTTAGAATTTTCTGGTTTTATTCAACAGATACCTGGGGAACCGATTCCCGTACAGCCTGAAAGTGCCTTACTGGCTATCCGAATTGCGATCGCGCCTCTGCCAACAGTGTTTCTAATTATCGGCTTGGTTTTAACTTATTTCTATCCTATTACCAAAGAAGTTCACGCTGATATTCGCTTGCAGTTACAAGCCAGAAAAGAGCAAGAGATGAGATAACGATATTTGTTTTGGGTTTCTTAAATAGTACTAAAATTATTTTATTCTTAGCTGTTGGTATGAAATGGCATTTACTTATTTACGTCGAGTTTATCTAGGAGATACTGATGCAGCAGGAGTAGTTTATTTTGCCAAGGGACTAGAAATCTGTCACGAAGCCTATGAAGAGTCTTTAAGCAAAGCGAGAATTAGCTTGATGCAAATGATTAATCAAGGAAAAACCGCCTTACCAATTGTTCATGCAGAGATAGATTTTCTGCATCCGCTTTTTTGTGGCGATCAATTGCAGGTAAGCTTAATTATTAGTCAAGTCGATTATAGTGAATTTGCGATCGCCTATCAAATATTTCCTGTGAATAATTTAGACCAAATTTTAGTAAAAGCTCAAACCAGACACGTTTGCATCAATCCTCAGATTAGAAAGAGAATAGATTTACCCCAAGCAATACTTGAGTGGGTGAACTACTTTTAAGCAAGGAAATTAATCATGAAGACGGTAATTATTACAGGGGGAAATAGCGGATTAGGTTACTATTGCGCTCAAAAACTGGCTCAAGATTCTAACTGGTACATAGTACTTGCCTGTCGCGATCGCCTAAAAGCAGATCGAGCAGTTAAAAACATCCAGGAAATAAGCGATAGTCAGCAAATAGAAGCAATGACCTTAGATCTGGCTTCTTTAACTTCAATTCGCGCTTTTAATAGCGAATTTACTAGTCGTGAGTTACCTCCACTAAGTGCCGTAGTGTGCAACGCGGGAGTACAGTTTATCCAAAGGCAAACTTACACTAAAGAAGGTTTTGATACTACCTTCGGCGTGAATCATCTAGGGCATTTTTTGCTGGTTAATCTACTTTTAAAACAGTTGGTAGCACCAGGCAGAATTATCTTTGTTAGCAGTGATACTCATGACAGTAGCAAGACTACGGGGATGCCTGCACCTTATTGGCGCGATCCGCAGTTGATGGCTCATCCAGAACAAGATTCTGCACTTAAAAGTAAAGACATTGGTACAATCGGTCGTATTGCTTATACTACTTCAAAGCTTTGTAATGTTCTCTGCGCCTATGAATTATCTCGTCTTCTCCAGCAACAACAGATCAGCACAGAATCTAACCCAATTACCGTCAATGTATTTAATCCTGGGTTAATGCCAGGTTCAGGTTTGGCAACTGACTATACCGCCGTTGCTAAGTTTGTTTGGCATAATATCCTGCCGATTCTTAGTAAGTTTATTCCTAACGTTAACACGATGGAACAGTCGGCAGAGGGGTTAGCCAGATTGATCGCAGATCCTGAATTAGCCAACGTAACAGGCAAATATTTTAGCGGATTTAAAATGATGAATTCATCCATTGAATCTGGCGATCGAGCAAAAGCAAAACAGCTATGGAATGCCAGCGTCGAATTAACGCAACTAAAGCCTCAAGAAACTATTTTACAATTATCTGCGAGTAATCTCTAAATTACTGGCTCAAATAGCTATAACCTGATAACCTGATGGATGCTTTGCAAATTAATCGTGACTGTTAACTAAGCGTTAACTGATATGGCAACTACTACCTGGACAAGAAGACACATACTTTCTCTAATTGATTTCACATCTGAGGAATACGAAACAGTTTTACAGACTGCTGCCAGTTTTCAGAAGGTACTATCAGGCAGAACCAAGAAAGTTCCTGCACTCCAGGGAAGAGTTGTTGCCAATATGTTTTTTGAAGCATCTACCCGCACCCGCAGTAGCTTTGAGTTGGCAGCCAAAAGGCTCTCCGCCGATATTTTAAACTTTTCTCCAGGCAATTCTTCTTTAACTAAAGGGGAAACAATCTTAGACACGGCAAAAACCTATTTGGCGATGGGTGCAGATATTATGGTGATTCGCCATCAACAGGCAGGAGTTCCCCAAATTATCGCTCAAGAAATGGATCGACTCAATTCTGGAGTAACTATTCTCAATGCAGGAGATGGTTTACATCAACATCCTTCCCAAGCTTTGTTAGATTTATTTACCCTGACTACTGTCTTAGATCCCGATAATCCTCGTTTAGAATTACTCGAAGGAAAAAAAATTGCCATTGTCGGTGATATTCTCCATTCTAGGGTAGCTCGGTCTAACATTTATAGTCTGACTACAGCAGGGGCAGAAGTACATCTGGCAGCACCAGCAACCCTCTTACCAAAGGCTTTTTTAGATATGGTGAACCAAAATCAGAGTAAACTATTTCTCCATTGGGAATTAAACCCCGCCTTAGAAGACGCAGACTTTGTGATGACGCTACGACTCCAAAAAGAACGCATGACGGCTAATTTTATCCCTAGCCTACGAGAATATCATCAGCTATTTGGAGTGACCCGCGATCGCCTAAAACTATGTCATCCTAATGTTAAGGTACTACATCCTGGCCCCACAAATCGCGGTGTTGAAATAACTTCCGATTTGATGGACGATCCTAATCTCAGTCTAGTTTCTAAGCAAGTTACTAGCGGTGTGGCAACTCGTATGGCGTTGTTATATTTAATTGGTAATAGTCACGAAAATTAGCAATATGAGCTTTTAGCAATTATGTTGCCAGAAATTGAACCACAATCCGATAGTATATATTTACTATATTAGGCTTAACATCAATCTTAGCTAAAATTGATTTCCCTTGATACTAATCAAATAAACCTTCTACAGTTTGCCTAAAGGCAATTAAAGCATGGTTTTGAGGAAAGTGTTTTAAATCTTCGAGTAATTGATCGGATATTTCGGCTGAAACGATCGTTTTTACTTCGATATTAGTGTTATAACCAGCCATATCTCCCATCCGTCTGCCATGTCTACCTGCACCCTGGGCTGGAATAATCGTATATCCAGAGACATTTAAGGTTTGCAGTAACTTAATTAGGCGATCTTGTAAAACCGCTTCACAGATAATGGTGACGAGAATTCCCTGGTTGAAAGAAGAAGACATAAAAACTCCAAAAATATTTTATTAGTTATTACAAATGGGTATTAACAATTGAAACTTGGCGATCGCCTTAAAGTTTGTCATCCTAATGTTAAAGTACTCCATCCTAGTCCAACTAATCGCGGTGTTGAAATAACTTTCGACTTGATGGACGATCCCCATCTTAGTCTAGTCTCTTAGCAAGTTACTAGCGGTGTGGCAACTCGCATGGCGTTGTTGTATTTGATTGGCAATAGCAACGAAAATTAATAGTAAAAGTGGTTAATCTACCCAGTTTTCTAACTTTAATCCCGGTACCAGACTAAATTCTCTTACATTATTGCTTACTAAAGTTGCTTGCATACTTAAAGCATGAGCAGCTATTAAAGTATCTAGTGAACCAATAGCAGTACCTTGCTTTTCTAACGTAGCTCTAATTACACCATAAACATTAGCTGCTGTGAAATTAAAATCTACTATTACTAAAGGAAGTAAAAATTGCGTAAGTGCCTGTTGGTTTTTTGGGAAAAATTGGCTTTTTTGAACTCCAAACTCAAGTTCAGCAACAGTAATTGACGATATACCAATATCTCCTAATTGATAAGTATTAAATTTCTGCAATACCTTTTTTGGCTTTCGCTTAATAATATAGATGCAGATATTGGTATCCAGTAAAACTTTCATTCAAAGACATCTTTTCTCGCTTGTGCTTGGGGTTGCTGACGCTCATTCATAAAATCCGCGGAGAATTGTTCTAGGCTATCAAACAATGTCTCCCAAGAATCTTCAACAGGGAGTAATACCACGGCATTGCCCACTTGCTTAATTAAGACTTTATTTCCCGAAAAACGATATTTTTTGGGTAGTCTGACTGCTTGACTATTACCATTTTGAAATAGTTTTGCGGTATCCATTTTGGATTGAAGATATAATATATATTTTTAGTATATACTTTGCTGAGATACCAAGGCGAGAAAATTAAAGCGATCGCGCCTTGCTATTAATAAACAGTGATTTGACTGTAATTACTTGCGATCGATTTTCTGAATGTCCAATCTAACTTCCGAACAACAAGCAGCAGCCTATGCACCCTGTAGCGTGGTCATTACGGCGGGGGCAGGGACAGGTAAGACACATATGTTGGCGCAAAGATATCTTTATTATCTGCGTGAGAGAAACTTATCGCCTTTGGAAATAGTTGCAGTCACGTTTACGGAAAAAGCTGCTACCGAATTGCGATCGCGTATCCGAACTTTAGTCAGCCAAGAGTTACCCGAACGTTTGGATCTGATTGCCGAGTTGGAAGCTGCACAAATTAGTACAATTCATGCTCTTTCAGCGCGAGTGTGTCAAGAACACTTTCAGGTAATTAATCTTCCTGCCGATTTTCAAGTATTGGATGATTTAGAGGGGCAAGTTTGGTTAGAAGATGGGCTAAGAGAAGCAATAACTCAATTATCTCCAGAAGTTTTTAACGCCATCCCTTATTCTTTGCTACAAGAAGTTTTAAAACAATTATTAGACGATCCTTACACGGCTAATAAAGCCATAGGTCAAGGTATTCAAGACTGGAATAAGCTGATTACTAAGGCTCGAACTCTAGCAGTGAAAACCATAGTCAACGATTCCGTATGGCAGGCTACTTGGGAAATATTAGAACAGCATCAGGGACAAGAAGGGGATAAATTAGAAGTAATTCGCAATTCTGTATTAGAAGCGATGGAGGATTTAGAAGATGCAGAAAATATCGATAGTGCGATCGCAACTATCGATCGAGTCAACCTACGTGTTGGTAGTCCCAAGAATTGGCAAGATATCAAAACCGTTAAAGATGCGTTAAAAACTTTAAGAGAAAGTGTTAGAAAAGTCATTAGTCAAGGGCTACTAGATTTAAAATTAGGTGCTGCCGATGAACAGCTAAAATTAACGCTTCCTAGCTTAAGCGAAGCCTATCGGGAAGTTACGGATTATCTCAGCCGACTTAAGCTACAAAGAAAAGTACTTACCTTTAACGACTTAGAATTATATGCTCTACAAGCCTTGTCAAAGGTTGAGGTACAAGACTATTATCATCAGCGATGGCAGGTATTTTTAATTGATGAATTTCAAGATACTAACCCGACTCAGGCAGAGTTACTTAACATCCTCACGGCTAAAGCTGAATTAACTGTTGTAGGAGATATTAAGCAGTCGATCTATGGTTTTCGGCGAGCAGATATTCGGGTTTTCCAGCAATTTCGCGATCGCATTTTAAGTGACAACGGTAAGGAAGTCAGACTCAGTACTAGCTTTCGCACTCATCAAACTTTAATTAATAGTTTTAATCAAATCTTTGCACCCCTACTGGCAAAAAATCATCAAGATTTAAACGCTGTTCGTAAATCAACTCTTCAAAGTGAGGCAGATGAGGAATTGAATTATTTGCAAGTATTAGTTATTGGCGATCCTTTGAGTAAAGAGGCAGAAGAGAAACCAGCTAAACCCAACAAAGCCCAACGCCAGCGAGTAGAGGCACATAGTCTAGCAGCAAAAATTAAACAGATGCTAGAACAAAAAACTCCTGTATTAGATCGCCAAACCAGACAGATACGCCCGATTGAACCTAAAGATATTGCTATTGTGACTCGTACCTGGCAACCATTGGAAATATATAGTGAAGCTATAGCTGCAATAGGCATTCCTGTCGCCCCGGCGGGAGAAGGCAATTTGTTGGCTACCAGAGAGGCGAAAGATGCCACCGCACTGTTACGTTTTTTGGCGAATCAAAAAGATGATATTGCTTTAGTAGCAGTGTTGCGGAGTCCTTTTTTTGCTATTAGCGATCGCCTATTATTTCAAGCGCGTGAATTGTTTGAGCAACAAAAAAAGGATCGAGATAGTTGCTGGTGGGATGAAATACAAAAATCTCAGTTGGCAGAATTAGAACGTCCGATCGAAGTATTGCAGCAGCTATTAAAATTCCGCCAATTGGAAGTGCCATCTCGGATCTTACAGCTTGCAGATCGATTAACAGGTTATACGGCGGTAATTGCGAACTTGGCTGGGGCAGAAAGAAGACTGGCGGATCGAAAAGGTTTTCAGCAGTTGGTTAAAGATTTGGAACAAGGGACTTACGATCTATTTGGAGTAGTGCGTCGTCTGAAGCGGTTAACTGAACAAAAGGTTGCTGTACCCCGCCCCATATTGGCAGTGAATAACGCTGTTTCGTTAATGACGATCTATGCTGCTAAAGGTTTAGAGTGGGCTTTAGTGATTGTGGCAGATCTAAGTCAAGAACGTTTTAAGTCTTATCCTGCAATACATTTTGATGCTCAGTTAGGGGTTGCGGTAAAAAGTAAAAATGAGCGAGGAGAAATTCAAAAACCAGTGCTGTATAGCTGGCTGGAGTATTTACAAACAGAAAAAGAGCGTCAAGAAGCTGTCAGAGTGTTATATGTAGCGTTGACGAGAGCTAGAGATTATTTAATCTTGAGCGCGGCTGAACCTTATAAGGGAGAGTTAAATCGCTTACAGCGTGGTTTATCCACTGTAAATGTACCGACTGTTACTATTCCCTATACAAATCTTAAAGCTTTACCTCCCGTACCACAAACTCCTAACATCTCAGAATATTTACCACCACTGTTATTAACCGATCTAGGTTCGGGACTATCAAAACTTCCCGTTACCGCTTTGACTGACTATGCTCGATGTCCCCAACGGTTTAAGCTACGTTTTATTGATGGACACCCAGGTTTAGGAGAAGGTATAGCTTATGGAATGCAGATTGGAACTCTGGTGCATAAAGCCCTAGAACATAATATTACCCGACCTCAAGATTTATTACCATTTGCGGAAGGAGACTGGTCACAGTCAGTGTTTGACGAAGCGATTGCTTTAGCTCAAAGATTCTTTCAATTACCCGTATATCAACACCTGCGCCATACCGCCGTAGCCAAAGAAAAACAGATCGACTTTAAGCTCGATCAAATCACTTTTAATGGCGTGATTGACCTTGTGGGTGACAATTGGGTACTAGACTACAAAAGCGATCGCATCATGCAGCCCGAAGATCATCGTTTTCAACTCTGGGTATATGCCACCGCCCTAAAATACCCTAACGCACATATTGTTTACCTACGTCACGATCAAATTCACAGTTTTACGAACAGCGACCTAGCCGAAATTGCCGTCGAAGCACATAGTTTATCACAGCAAATTTCTCGGGGTAACTACACTGCCACCCCGACTATGAAAAAATGCGCTTACTGTCCCTACCTGGCTTTTTGCAACGATGCTATGATTTAGGCTTCGTCGTAGGCTTCAATATCTAGAAGATGGAAATAAGGCTCGGCTAATTCTTCCCTTTGAAAGGCGATCGCTCTAAGTAGATGCCAGTCTTCTAATGCTTCAAAAGGGGTGTCATATTCGTCCTGTTCCAAACGACCAGCAATCGTAGCTACTTCTTCTTCCGTAATTCCCACAATATCTTGCTTGGTCAACTTTAAAGTAGTCATAAGCTATATACCTCAATCAAAGTTTTAGAAATATGAGATACCCCTTAAATATATATTGTATCTCAATTTATTGATAATTTAGTATTTTCAAGCACGTTTTAATTTTATTTTCGCACTTAACCAGAAAAATATAAAAATTAAGCAACTTTTATTAAAAACATAATGTTGTAAATTGCTTGATTTATTGTAATAAGAATTAGTAAAAATACTTAATTTAAAATAAATCTGCCTAATTTAATACTTATAGTACGTAAAATCCGTGAAATAACCGATTTGAATAAAACAAAAGTTAATTAGACTGAAAATGACTATGTATTTCTCTAGATATTAATCCTGAGTAAAAATACCAATTTAAAGTATTTCTGCTCTGCCTTGAATATTCAGCCAATTAAAATATTAAAGTTGTTAAAATTATTATTGTGAAAAAAAATCGGATTCTAACCACAAATAATCATCAACTTGAGTCAGCAGAAAATAACTCAATAGATAAATTAGCAGAACTTGAAGATTTCGCTGCTGCTATAGCTCATGATCTGCAAGCACCGTTGCGATCGCTCTTTATGTTTACTGAGCTATTGGCTAAAGAATATCAAAATGAATTAGATGAAAAAGCGCAGCAATATCTAGATCGTATTACTAATAGTGGCTCTCGAATGCAAAAACTCATTGAAAACTTACTGGCTTACTCCCGCGCTGGTACAGGTGAACAAACTTAGATCTTGGTCGATCTCAATCAGGTATTAAATCAGGTTACTAAAGATTGACAATCAGCGCTCGCCACTGACTCAGAACGTTCTGCTTTACGTAAATCTTCTTGACACCAAAAACCAAACTGAGCAATTCCAGGCTCGAGCGGGCTAACTATTTCGTTATGACCATTAGTTGCTCATTTTGGTGCAGCAGCCATAGGAAACTGCCCATTGACATATAAATTACGGATTGAGCGCAAACCTAAGCGATCTAAAGCACGTCGCCGAATTGGAGTTCCCCCCAGCTTAGAAATTACCCAGCCTACTTGATTCCCCGCCCAAAGAGGAATGCCGCGATCGTAAATAAAATGAGCATGAACGGGCGATCGCAAAAATACTCCTTGTTGTTGGGCTATTTGAGGTAGTTTATTCCACAATAGCTGAGCAATACAGGGCAGATCGGCAAGAGCAGGATGACGAAATGCCAACATAAATCTGGTTTTTCCCTGTTGAAACTGATTATATAAATCAATTAACTCCGAAGCATTGTCAATCTCAACGTTAATAATGTTGTGGTTGTAGCGTAACCAAAATGGTATTATTCCTTTGGCTATTCTCCAGACGATAGGGTTATAAGTAGGAGGAATAAACTCCAAAGAGGGCTGAGCTTGGATCATTATGATTAACTCGATTATCTGAGCTGGTGTATTTCCTGCCTCAGTTTAGTCTTTTTTATTCATAGCACCAATACCTTGAAACAGCATGAATAAACCACTAACAACAATCAATAGAGCAACTACTCCAAATGCTACATCTGTCCAGTTGGTATTTTCCATTTGCTTTTTTAAAATGAATATAGAATACTAAAACATTATCTGCTAGTTTTCTACTTATATTGAATAAGAATGTTTCGAGTTATAACCCCTGGTTTTGAGGCGCAGTATGATCGTTGGACAGATGCCTTGAATAAGGCTAATTCTTTAATACCAAATTGCCAAGGTCTATTTAAAGATGTGCGTATTTATTATCAAAATAATTTAATTTGGCTTTACAGCCGTTCTCATAAATATCCTCAATACATCGGTGCGGGTGTTTATGATAAGTTAGCTCAGTTATTTATAAGAGAAGCAATAGAAGAATCAGCCAGCAATGATTTAGAAGAAGAAAATCAATAATGATTTAAACTATGAGATATAAAAGTTTTTTCGTAGTTTATAGCTTTTATATCTTAGCGTTTTTAATTCAATAAAATGTCACAATATAAAAATAAGTATTAAAGAAGTAGCTCAAAAGTATAGATTAAAAATTAGGTTTAAAAATTTAAATACCATTGCTAAATCTGTCTTGTCAATACTGATATTGATAACGATACTATTCTCAACAGCGCGACTGATACTTTTCGCCACTTATACAAGTTTATTGACGTTCTGCTGACCATTAATAGCAATATTAGGCTTAATAAGATACATTCAGGTCAAATGAAATCAGGATTTAATCTTTATGGCAACATCTCCACCTCGTTTACTTATAGCAGCCAGCGGTACAGGAGGACATTTATTTCCAGCGATCGCTCTTGCCCAGCAGCTATCAGATTACAAAATAGAGTGGTTGGGTACAGCAAATCGTCTGGAAACCAGTCTAGTACCGAACGATTATCCTCTCAATATCATTTCCGTCGAAGGATTTCAGCAGAAGTTTAGTCTCAATTCGCTCAAAATTATTTCTGGCTTTATTGCATCTATTTTTCAAACCCAGAAGTTAATCAAAGAACATCAAATTGATGCGGTGTTTACTACGGGAGGATATATAGCTGCCCCAGCGATCTTGGCTGCCCGTCTACAAAAAAAACCAGCAATAATTCATGAATCTAACTATATCCCTGGTAAGGTTACCAAGTTTCTCAGTCGTTGGTGTGATGCGGTAGCGTTGGGTTTTTCGGGAACAGCCCAGTATTTGCCTCAGACAAAAACAGTTCATGTTAGTACCCCAGTGCGATCGCAGTTTCTGATGCCCCAACCTTTGGATCTAAATATTCCTGATGATGCGGTGATGATTTTGGTTGTAGGTGGTTCACAGGGGGCGGTAGCGGTGAATAAACTAGTGCGAGAGGCAGCCCCAGCTTGGTTTGATTTGGGTGCTTATGTAGTTCATCTGACAGGTAAAAATGATCCTGATGCCAATAGCCTAGAGCATCCACACTATATTGCTATTCCTTTTTCCGACAACATGGCGGGATTATTACAAAGAGCAAATTTAGCGATCGCTCGCTCAGGGGCGGGAACAATTACCGAACTCGCCTTTACTGGTACTCCTGCGGTATTAATTCCTTATCCTTATGCAGCAGAAGATCATCAAACATACAACGCTAAAGAATACCAAGATGCTGGGGCAGGAGTAATATATCAACAGTCAAAACTTACTGCCAAAATATTAGCAGAACAAGTATCCCAATGGTTGCGATCACCCGAACAACTACAGAAGATGAGCAATAAAGCCAAAGCTCTAGCCGTTACCGATAGTGCAGAAAGGCTAGCTACACTTGTTCGTAGTTTGGTAATCAGCACGGTTAAGCCGCAGCGAGATAATTAGTAATCATTCAATCAATGGCTGGCTTAGTTGATCTTTAGTCGATCTATGTTAATAACGTTTGGCAGGGTCAAGTCTTAGTAAGTGATAATAAATCTACAATCAATAATAATTATATTAGTCTGACAACATCATTAAGAGCGATCGCTATGACAACAGTTGAAACTCAAGCTCAAGCAGCTTCTGGAATGGATGCGTCCAAAAAAGGTTTGCCCGTCACTATCATCACTGGTTTTTTAGGCAGCGGAAAAACTACTCTACTTAATCATATTCTGACTAATCAAGACGGAATTAAGACCGCAGTTTTGGTTAATGAGTTTGGTGAAATCGGTATAGACAATGAATTAATTGTCTCCACTGACGAAAGCATGGTTGAGCTAAACAACGGCTGTATTTGCTGCACGATTAACGAAGATTTAGTCAATGCAGTCTATAAAATTCTCGAGCGAGAAGAAAAGATTGATTACCTAGTTGTAGAAACAACTGGGTTAGCCGATCCGCTTCCTGTAGCACTAACTTTTTTGGGTACAGAATTACGCGATATGACTCGTTTAGACTCAATCGTCACGATGGTAGACTGTTCCAACTTCAGCCTGGATTTATTCAATAGCGAAGCAGCTTTGAGTCAAATTCAATATGGTGACGTGCTTGTGCTTAATAAAACCGATTTAGTAGATGAAGCTGATGTCGATGCCCTAGAAATTAGAGTCAGAGATCTTAAAAAAGACGCTCGCATTTTGCGGACACAAAAGTCTCAGGTGTCACTTCCCTTAATTTTAAGCGTTGGTTTGTTTGAGTCAGATAAATACTTTGAGCAAACTGAATCAACAGAACATCAGCACGATCATGAACATCATCATGACCACGATCACCACGATCGCCACGATCATGAACATCATCATGACCACGATCGCGATCATCACGAGCATTCTCATCACTTGGAAAACGACGGCTTTTCTTCAATTTCATTTCAGTTTGATCGACCTTTTAATATTCGTAAATTTCAGTACTTTTTAGATAATCAGCTTTCTGAAAGCATTTTCCGCGCTAAAGGAATTCTTTGGTTTGATGAAAGTCCTAAGCGTCATGTTTTTCACTTAAGCGGTAAAAGGTTCACTTTAGAAGACGAAGAATGGAGAGGCGAACCAAAAACTCAGTTAGTTTTAATCGGTCAAAATTTAGATCAAAAGACACTGCGCCAACAAATTGAAAATTGCGTTTGTTTACCAAAAAGCGATCGCGGTAAAGGATTTGGCAAGTAATTATTAATTAAGCGAATAAATGCGAGTTGTTGTCCAGCGAGTAAAATCTGCTTCCGTTAGGGTTAATCGCCAAATTATTGGCAAAATTGGTCAAGGATTGAATCTTTTGGTGGCAATTTCTGCTACCGACACCGAAGTTGAACTCGACTGGATGACTCGCAAATGTCTCGAGTTACGTTTGTTTCCGGATCGAGATAAACTCTGGAGTAAGTCTGTAATGGATATTCAGGGGGAAATTTTAGTAGTCAGCCAATTTACCCTCTATGGCGATTGTCGTAAAGGTCGTCGCCCTTCCTTTAGTAATTCTGCTGCACCCAATATTGCTGAACCCCTTTACGATCTGTTTGTTGACAAACTCCAGCAAAGTGGTTTAGCGATCGCCACTGGTCAATTTGGTGCAACGATGGAAGTCAACATTGAAAATGATGGCCCAGTAACTCTTGTTTTAGATAAATAACGTCATTATTTTTGAAAATTGTCCCCCAAATAATATTGCTTGACCAAAGAATTGCTATAAAGTTCTTCTGCTGTTCCAGAGGCTAAAATTTGACCATCTCGCATCACGTAAGCGCGGTTAGTAATTGCTAGGGTTTCACGAAAGTTATGGTCGGTGATTAAGATACCCATTTGGCGATCGCGCAATTGAGCGATAATTTCCTGGATCTCAGCTACCGCAATCGGATCGACCCCAGCAAACGGCTCATCTAGTAACAAATATTTAGGTCCATTTAGCCCCGCTGCTAAGGCTCTGGCTAATTCAGTCCGTCTTCTTTCTCCCCCTGAAACCAGCGAACCCAAAGTATGTGCAACTTTCTCTAGGCGAAATTCTCTTAATAGCTGTTGCAGCTTGACTGGTCGAGCAGGACGAGGTATTCCTGTTTGTTCCAAAACCAACAAAATATTATCTTGAACGCTGAGGTTACGAAAAATACTTGCCTGCTGAGTCAAATAACCCATACCAAGACGCGCTCGTTGATGAAGAGCTAATGATGTTATGTTGCGTTCGTTTAGCTTAACTGTTCCATCATTAGGCTTAACCAAGCCCGTAGCAATATAAAATGTAGTTGTTTTTCCTGCACCATTAGGACCGAGTAAACCGACAATTTCTCCTGGTAAAACTTGGAGATTTACCCGATTAACAATATTCCTTTTGCCATAAGATTTGTGAATGTTATCTAAAACTAAGGCCACAGCTTTTTCAGTAATCAGTAATCAGTAATTATTCTTTGGGTTCAGTAATAATATAGGTAGATTCTACCTGGCGATCGCTTTGAGGAGTTGCGATAAAGCGTCCTTCATCGATCAAATAGGTCATTTCTTCGGCACGCATACTATTTCCTTCTTGAATTACGTAGACATCTCCTGTCAAAATCAAACGACGTTCACGGCTGTAATATTGTGCTTGGGCAGCAGTAGCCTGAATTTGTCGAGCTGGATAGTTGATTTGGACGTTGCCTCTAGCAGTAATGATACCTGTTTTAGCATTAGATTCTTGGATATCTGATTTAAGGGTAATCGAACCTGACTCAATAGATTGGGCCCCAGAAACCAGAGGAGAAGTAAGTACAATTACATTAAGCATAGTAGCTAAAATTAGCCTGAAACAACGATTATAAGCAGACAATATAAAAGTCATAAATATAAAATTCAGTCGATTTGAGTAACTATAATTCGGTTCTGATATTAACAATTTCTGAGACGTTGCTTATTTTAGAGAAGTTGCATCGCGATCGCCAAAATTATGAAGCTAAGAGTTGAAACTTTTACTGTTCACAAAAAATTTGCACTCCAAATTAGCCGCGGTACTACGGCTAAAAATACTAACATCTGGCTACGCATCTACCAAGAAGATTTTGAAGGCTGGGGGGAAGCATCACCATTTTCAATTGTTAAAAACCAGACTCAAGACACTACCAATTTGTTACTAGAATTGGAGCAGATTATTCCTCAGCTAGAGCAGTTTCATCCCCTGCAACGTCAAGAGATTAAGACCAAACTACAGCAGCTTCACGTTTCTTCGGCGATTCAAGCCGCAATAGATATGGCTCTTTATGACTGGCTGGGAAAAAAAGCGGGTTTACCCCTCTGGCAAATCTGGGGCTTAAATTGCGATCGCACTGTACCAATATCCGTCACCATTGGTATTAGTACTCCAGAAGCAGCCGTCAACAGACTCAAAGACTGGCAAAATACCTTAGAAGTCAAGATGCTTAAGCTCAAGCTAGGCAGCCCTGAAGGAATAGAGGCAGATCGAGCAATGGTCAAGGCAATCCGTAAATCAGCACCCCAAACTAGACTTACCGTAGATGCTAATGGAGGCTGGAGCTTTGATGATGCGATTGATATGTCTCATTGGCTGGCCCAACAGAGAGTAGAATACATAGAACAGCCTCTACCCGTAGTCCAAGATGATCGGCTAGCAGCTTTGTCACAGCGATCGCCTCTACCAATTTTTGTCGATGAAAGTTGCTTTACTAGTGCCGACATTCCCCGACTGGCAAACTCCGTTGCCGGAGTCAATCTGAAAATTATGAAAACAGGTGGGCTAACGGGCGCAATGCAGGCAATCCAGGTTGCTCGAGCCTGTGGCTTAAAAGTTATGTTTGGCTGTTATTCCGATAGTAGTTTAGCAAATACTGCTATGGCTCATCTTGCTTCCTGGGCAGATTATCTCGATCTAGACAGTCATTTAAACCTGACTGACGACCCATTTCGTGGCGCAACTATAGAAGCAGGACGTTTATTACCCAACAATCAACCAGGATTAGGAGTAACTCATCATGTTGACAGCTAATAGTCGGGTGGCAATTTTATTAACAGGTGGAATCAAAGGTCATCATGGCAAAACTGGATTAGCTTTTCTGCGCTATAGTCATAGCCAGATTGTGGCGGTAATCGATCCTGACAGCACGGGAGCTTCATTGACTGAATTAACAGGAATCGAACGAGATGCACCTATTGTTGAAGATACTCAGGCAGCTTTGGCATATAATCCCGATGTATTATTGATTGGCATTGCCCCCTCTGGAGGAGAATTACCTGCTGACTTAAAAGTAGAGATTGAGACCGCAGTAGCAGCAGGACTTTCGATTTTTAATGGTCTGCACACCCCACTTAAACCTAGTTTTCCCGATCTACAGCCAGGACAATGGATTTGGGATTTGCGTCAAGAGCCTTCAGGCTTATCTATCGGCAAAGGCAAGGCGCGATCGCTCACTGCTCAAAGAATTTTAACAGTGGGTACAGATATGGCGATTGGCAAAATGTCTACTAGCCTAGAACTTCATCGCACAGCATTATCTTTTGGAATTAAAGCCCAGTTTATCGCGACAGGACAGGCGGGAATTGCGATCGCCGGTCAGGGAATTGCCTTAGATGCAGTACGAGTAGATTTTGCGGCGGGGGCAGTAGAAAAAACCGTTTTAGAGCTGGGACAGCATCAAGACTTGATTATTATTGAAGGCCAGGGTTCTCTCTTACATCCAGGCTCTACTGCTACTTTGCCTTTAATTCGAGGCAGTCAGCCCACTGGCTTAGTTCTGGTTCATCGCGCGGGAGCAAAACACATTCGCGATCTCAGTGATGTTTTAATTCCTCCTTTACCTGAAGTGATCCAACTCTACGAAACCGTAGCTAGTGCAGGAGGAACTTTCGATCGGGTAAAAGTTAAGGCGATCGCTCTTAATACTTCAGGTCTAAACACCACCGAAGCTAAAGCAGTAATCGAATCTACCGTCGAGTTAACTGGACTACCCTGTAGTGATGTGGTCAGATTTGGCGCAGCATCATTATTACCTGCTATTTATGCCCAATAAATATTGATAATTGCTTTTTTTAAGGCAACTATGTTATGCTATTAATAACGTCGCGGGATAGAGCAGTCTGGTAGCTCGTCGGGCTCATAACCCGAAGGTCGGTGGTTCAAATCCGCCTCCCGCCATTTTAACAAATATTTCAGCTAATATCACCCAGTAGATAGATTGTTTGGCTCTAATAAAATCTAGTATCATTTGATACTTAAAAGGGGTCTACGAGCAGGTACTTTAGATAGATATATGTCCGCGAGATTAAGGTCATAGGCAGGAATTAAGGTTATAGGCGAAAATGCCAAATTATAGATCTTAACTTCCTGAGTCAACCGCTACTTAGGACAGGCTAAATCTATAGCTAGTAAGAGGATTAATGATTAATGGTAGCGATGGGTGTATTTCCAGCTATCTACTCTACTCTCTCTCCCCAAGCCTTAATCGAAGGGGTGTTGACGAAGTATGAACTAGGAGCGATCGATCGATGTTTGTTTTGGAATCGCGGCCTTAGCGATATTTATCTCATAGAAACAGACAACAAGCCATATATTCTTAAAGTTTCTCATCACCATTGGCGTTGTAGGTCAGATATTCAGTTTGAACTGGAGTTTCTGGATTTTCTACACCAGCACAGTTTACCTGTTGCCAATCCGTTAAAAACTCAAAAAGGTCGGCTGTTTGTGACGATTCATGCCGTAGAAGGCGATCGCTATGCAGCACTTTTTCCCTATGCTCCTGGAGAAGTACCCCAAGGCGATCTAAATACCGCTCAAAGCGCAATTATGGGGCAAACTTTAGGACTATTACATCAAACATCTTTAAAGTTTAAGAATGCAACCCCCCGCCAAGTTTTAAATCTCGAATACTTGCTAGACGACTCTTTGGCAATAATTAGTCCTTACTTACGCAACCGAAATCAAGATCTAGCTTATGTAGCGGATACTATCAGCAAAATTAAGCAGGAGTTAATCTGTCTAGAACAAACATCTCCTCTTTGGAGCGTTTGCTGGGGAGATCCTCATAGTGGCAATGTCCACTTCACAGCCGAGAATCAAATTACTCTATTTGATTTCGATCAATGTGGGTATGGCTGGCGCATTTTTGATCTAGCTAAATTTCTGCAAGTCTCTTTAAGGGCAGGGATTAGCCGTCAGGTTAGGGATGCTTTTTTCCAAGGCTATCAACAGATACAACAATTAACCGATGCTGAAACTTCATCTTTGCAGGCTTTAACTCAAATGGCTCATATTTGGGCTTGGGCGATTAGCATCAACGCCTCAACAATTCATAATTGGTCTAAATTAGATACTTTCTACGTTAATAAGCACTTAAATCAGTTGAAAAAGCTGAGTAGTCAAGAGTGGCAATTGTTTTAATTTAGATTGCTGTGATGCAACTTTAGGTAGTTTTTCGGCTCTAGGTTCAAGCTGTTTTTTGCTCCATAGGCGATCGCTCTCTAAGGCGTGTTCCAATTAATAATCTGCTCCTCAGACAAAGATTAAATCCGAATACACCAAACAATCATCTAGTTACTTAAATCAAGGGCGATCGCCTAAATCGCTAATTTTTTCTCGCTCCTTGCGCCCTTATTCCTTTAATCCCTCGTACTTTTTATGCGATAATTCATAAAAGAAAGATATTTTAATATTTGCTTAATATAAAGCAATGAATGAGCCAGCTAAAGAAGAACAATCAGTACCAGAAGAAACTCTATCAAAAGAGAATATTCTAGCTAAAGAGAAAACTTTAGCAGAACAAGCTCCGCCGAGTTATGAATGTCGCACTTGTGGCTATGTCTATGTGCCATCTAAGGGAGATAATCAAAGTAATGTTCCTGCGGGAACTCTTTTTACCGATTTACCTAATGACTGGCGTTGTCCAGTCTGTGGAGTTCGCAAGACTCAGTTTGTCAATGTCGGCGCACAGGGCGCACCTTCTGGCTTTTCTGAAAACTTGAACTATGGTTTGGGAGTTAATCGTCTTACTCCTGCTCAAAAAAACATCTTGATTTTCGGTGCATTAGGTTTAGGCTTCTTGTTTTTTCTGAGTCTGTATAGTTTAAATTAGTAAATCTGTACCTCAAGACTAATGTGGGAAAAGATTCTGCTAAAAATCTTTTCCCTTAGCCTGCTGTTTATCTAATGGTCAAACATTGCTTTTATCTGCCTCAATCAGTCACAAAACGTTTATGATATTGATTAAAAAATTAAAGCAAGTAGTTATTTTATTTGCTGTCTGTATATTTTGTATTAGTTGTAGTCAAGTTCCCTCCACTGTAAATAACCCCTGGAAAATACTTTCTTTACCCTCTGAAGCAATTTTTTCGGATGTTGCTTTTACCAGCGATCCTAATCGTGGTTGGCTAGTTGGTACTCAAGCATCCCTGTTTGAAACCGTCGATGGAGGAGAAACCTGGACGCAACAAGCGATCGAGCTAAACAATGAGAAAGTAGCTTTAGAAGCCATCAGCTTTGATGATGATGAAGGCTGGATTGTTGGTCAACCCTCAATTTTGCTGCACACTGAAGATGGTGGGGATAGTTGGTCACGCATTCCTTTAAGTTCTAAGCTGCCTGGTGCACCACTTGATATTATTGCTTTAGGTAAGTCTACCGCTGAAATGGTGACAAATTTAGGAGCAATTTATAAAACTGAAGATGGTGGCAAAAACTGGAAAGCTTTAGTTGAAGGCTCAGTTGGGGTAGCTAGAAGTATTCATCGTTCTGATGACGGTAGATACGTCGCGGTTTCTGCCAAAGGGAACTTTTTCTCTACTTGGCAACCTGGTGCAACTGAATGGACTCCTCATCAGCGTACTTCATCGCGCCGACTGCAAAACATGGGCTTTAATCAAGACGGAAGCCTCTGGTTATTGGCTCGTGGTGGTCAAGTAGAATTTAGCGATACAGAAAATTATGATGAGTGGGGCGAACCTCTCTATCCTGAATTTTCTGCTAGCTGGGGCTTTTTAGACGTTGCCTATCGTACTCCCGAAGAAATTTGGTTGGCGGGAGGAAGTGGTAATCTATTAGTTAGTCCTGATCGCGGTCAAACTTGGGCTAAAGATCGCGATGTTGAGGATGCTCCCTCTAATTTTTATAAGGTAGTATTTCTCTCTCCCGAAAAAGGCTTTGTCTTGGGCGAACGAGGAACACTGCTGAAATATGTCCCCGAAGCTGGTGTTGCTGCTTAATTACTAGATCTTAGTTGTAGGTAGCTACCCTTGTTTCGTATTATATAAACAGAACTTCAAAAAATTTAAACATTTAATTAAGGAGAAACACAACATGGCAGGTGATACTGGAGAACGTCCATTTTCTGACATTATTACTAGTGTGCGCTATTGGGTAATCCATAGCATTACGATTCCCATGCTATTTGTAGCAGGATGGTTATTTGTCAGTACTGGGCTTGCTTATGATGCTTTTGGAACTCCTCGTCCTAATGAGTACTTTACTCAAGAGCGAATTGAAGTTCCCGTAATTAGCGATCGCTTTGATGCTAAAGAGCAAATCAAAGAATTTAATCAATAAAAATACTTGACAACGATAGGTAAAACATTATGACAGGTAATAGCCCCAATCAGCCCATTTCTTACCCCATCTTTACTGTTAGATGGTTAGCAGTTCACACTTTGGCAGTACCCACTGTCTTTTTTCTAGGCGCGATCGCCTCCATGCAATTTATACAACGATAGGAATAACCAATGGATAGGAAACAAAACCCCAACAGACAAGCAGTAGAGCTAAATCGTACTTCCCTTTACTTGGGATTACTTCTGATTGCTGTTCTAGGCATTCTGTTCTCTAGTTACTTCTTTAACTAAATTAACTAAGCGAACAGCTTTTCAATCGATTTAAACTTTAATAGCAAGAGGAGACTTAATAATTATGTTTGCAAATGGAAGAATTCCTTTGTGGATTGTTGCCACAGTAGCTGGCATAGGTGTCATCACAGTTGTTAGCATCTTTTTCTACGGTTCTTATACTAGTGTTGGTTCAGGAATGTAAGATTCTACCCAATCGCTTTTAACCGCGTCAGGCGGAGTATGGTTCACTCCTAAATTAAGCACAAAAAAACCGCTTAGGATTTTATCACTAGGCGGTTTTTAAAAAATTAGTAGACCAAGACAAAAATTATTACTGCGTTTTTCAACAGCACGGTTGGATATGCGCCACCTGCGGGCGCATCCCTCGCGCTCAAATCAGTAGACCACAATAATAAAATTTAAAAAAGCTAAAAGTGAGACAGTTGCGTCGCAAACTGTCGAACCCGAAGGGCTATTAGCTATTAGCGCAGCGCGTACGCGGACGTGCCTCCAGGCACTAATCCTTTAGGGCAGATCGTCCCGTCGTGTTTTGGGTAAGAATATTCTTACCCAAAAGCCGACGAGTCTTACGACGACGCAGCATTGCAAAGCTTTGCGCAGCTACGAACTAACTAATTGAAAACGGCTGTAATTTGTCTTTGGTCTAGACCAACAAAGTTAATTACGCATTAACCATTATTGAAGCTAGTTTTTCCCTCGTGTACCGTTTTGACCCACTTCAATCTTTTGGGACGGACGGACATTCTAGCAGTAACGCTAAGCATAACTATTTGCCAATGCACCATATAAACTAAACCGAGTAGGGATTGTCTGATAGTATTTAGCAACAGTGGCAAATCGATCGCTTTTCCTGATGCGGTTTGGATACGAATTAAACCGCGAAAAATGCCAATAAAGCCCCAGGTAAATAGTAAAGCAGTTATCGGACTCAGAAGCGGTAAACGATGGCGAGCGAGCGCCATAATACCATCTGGTACATTAGCTGCGGGTACGATGTATTGCAGCAGCATCCAACATAGTAAATCTATTCTCTTGCCAAATCCCATTGGCGTGCGAAAAATATATCGCCAGTAGTCGAGATAGCGTTGATAACCACCTTCTGCCCAGCGGTTGCGTTGATGCCATAAAGAACTGGCTTTAGTTACTCCTTCTTCTAATACTGGTGGGGTAAGGAGAAAGCCGATTTTCCAGTTGTCTAGATGTAGGCGAATGGTTAAATCTAGATCGTCAGTAATTGTTTCTTCATTCCAACCACCACAACTATGTAAAGCAGCCCGACTGACAAACTGACCGTTCCCTCTTAATTCGCCGATACCGCCCACGGCAATTCTTTGTTGTTGAACATAACTATCTAATGCCATCTCGGCTGCTTGCCCTTTCGTCCAGAAGTTTTCTCCTGAATTGGCGATCGCTTTTCTAACTTGGACTGCCCCCATATCTCGATTGTTAAAAAGAGGAACAACCTTTCTCAATAGATCGCTCGTGACTTTGGCATCGGCATCAAAAACACCAATAATATCACCAAAAGTTTTGGGAATTACCTGGTTTAACGCGCCTGATTTACCACCACCAGCATTAGCAGCACGATGAACAACTTTAAGTTGAGGATATGCTTGAGCTAAGCGGTCTAAAATAGCAGGAGTATTGTCTGTACTGCGATCGTCGATCGCCCAAATTTCGTACTTATCTTCAGGATAATCGAGACTACATAGCATTGCTACCAGATTGCCGATCACGACTTCTTCATTTTTTGCTGCCACTAGTAAAGATACCTGAGGCGCATTAGCTAGATCGTCATCGGAGAGGATCGGCGGAATTCGATCTGGTTGAGTAAACAAATAGCGTAATATTTGCATACCGGCAAAAATAGTAAAGCTCAAAACCAGCCAGATTCCCCAGCTAATTAAATGCAATAAAATAGTAATTATCCAGATTGCCATTAATAAGAAAGCTGCTTTCTGTCTACGCCCTGCCAATCCCTGAAAAAAGTCCGCTCTAAACTCTTCTTCGGCAACTTCTGGGTCGGATAGTTCTGATAAAAGAGAATTAATGGGATCGAATTCTGTTTTGGATTCTTCTTTGGACCAATAATTCTCTGCCATAATTATGTTTTTAAATCTGTCTTATGCTCAAGATTTTAAGCGATTACCTTTCAGGTACGCTTTGCGATCGCAATTGGAATTTCTAAATTAATATCTAAACTATTGTCAATCGTGCTGGCTCAATTGTAGCGAAAAATGTAAACTTTCTTGGCTAAAATTTAAGACTTGGGGAGGTTAATATGCCGTTTTTGGGTTTCAACGTTGCTTTTTGGTTAAATTAAGTAGCGGTGGTATTTTAATTTTCTTAAATTTAGTTAAAGTTATAACAACAATGATGACGAGCAGTTTGATAACGGGGTTAGCGATCGCCTTAGCTTCAGTATTATGGGTCGAGTTGGTCAGAGACTTGTATCATACTCTATCTCATCTGTGGCAACCTTTATATCGTCTCCATGTCTGGCATCACAAAGTTTTTCGTCGCGATTTATCTGTAGTTAGTGATACGATTTATCGTCAGGCACATTGGTACAATGATGTACCAGAATCATTGATCATGTTGCTGTTTAGTATTCTACCCTGGGGCGTAGTTTATACTTGGGGTATTGCTCCGCAGTGGTTGGCCTGGACGGGATCTTTATATACTTTAAGCTTCTTGCTCAGCGCGATCGCTCGTGGACTGGGTATTCCACTGGTGGACGAACTGACAGACGTAACTCATCGCCCAGGAGAATTTACTAGCCTACCCTCACGTTGGTTTGTTAATCGTTCCTATCATTGGCGACATCATTTTGATAACCAGGATGCCTATTTTTCGGGAACTTTAACCCTGGTGGATAAGATTATGGGAACAGCACTATCTTTAAAAAATAAACGCATTGCTGTTACAGGAGCATCGGGTACTTTAGGGCAAGCTTTATTGACTCAGCTACACTTGGCGGGGGCAAAAGTTACCGCCCTAACTTCTTCTGATGCTGAGATTATCTTAGATCTTGCAGGGGAAAAAACCCCAATCAAAACGGTGTATTGGCAGATTGGGCAGGAATCGGAATTACTGACCCACTTAGACAAAATTGATATTTTAATTCTCAATCATGGGGTCAACGTTCACCGACAGAGGGATCAAGCTGCGATCGCCAAATCTTATGAGACTAACACTTTCTCGACTTTGCGCTTAATCGAATTATTTTTTCAAACAATTAAAAACGATCGCGACACCATCACCAAAGAGGTTTGGGTTAACACCTCAGAAGCCGAGGTAAATCCCGCTTTTAGCCCTTTGTATGAACTAAGTAAAAGAACTACGGGAGATTTAATTACTTTGCTTCGTTTAGATGCTCCCTGTGTGGTAAGAAAGCTGATTTTAGGGCCTTTTAAGAGTAAGCTTAATCCTGTTGGAGTTATGTCTGCTGATTGGGTAGCCCGACAAATTGTTAATTTAGCTCGCCGAGATATCCGCAACATTATTGTGACGATTAATCCTCTCACCTTTATCTTATTTCCGCTCAAAGAGTTTTTTGTTGCCAACTACTTTAAATTTTTTAGTTCTTCTAAAAAATTGAGTCAAAAGTAAAAACTATAAAAGGAAATTCTAGTATAAAAAGTATTGACATTGATTATCTGATAGAAGGATTGCTCAAAAGCTTAATTGTCAGTGATGAAATAAACTTATGGCTAAAGAATGGGAATCGCCAGATTATCTGGATGCTCTAAAAGAATTAAATCTTGAACTAAAACAAAATCCTCATGATATCGAGATTTACTATCGCCGAAGCGAACTGTTTTATGCCTTAGAAGACTACAGCGCGGGAATCAAAGATTTAGACGCTATCTTACAGCTTACTCATCAAGATGCTTTAGCCTATATGTTTCGCGGTTATGGCTATGGACAACTCCAGAATTATCAAAGTGCGATCGCTGACTATAGTAAAGCAATCGAACTTTGTCCTAACTATAGTAAAGCTTATTTCAATCGTGGCACTGTTTACAATCAGTTAGAACAATATCAAAGTGCGATCGCCGATTTTGATCGCGCTATCAGCCTCAATCGCGAATATCTTGATGCTTACTACAATCGAGGCATTGCCCATAATAAACTAGAACAGCATCAAGAAGCGATTGCTGATTATACTCAGGTGATTCACCTCAAACCTGATGATCAAGAAGCATATTATAATCGCGCCAATACTTACAACAAAGTCAAGCAATATTCTCAAGCAATAGCAGATTACGAGCGGGCAATTTCGCTCAATCCGCAAGATTTAGAAGCATATTATAATCGTGCTAATGTTTATCACAAAACCCAGGTTTATTTAAAAGCGATTGCTGATTACACTCACGTAATTAAATATAATCAGCGTCATGCACCAACTTATTACAATCGAGGCACAACTTATCTAGCTGCTCAATATTATCAAAAGGCGATCGCTGACTTTTCCGAAGCAATCCGCCTCAATCCGAATTACGCTGAAGCTTACTACAATCGCGCCGTGGCGTACAACAAAATTAAAGAATATCAAAAGGCGATCGCCGATCATACCAAGGCAATTGAACTTAAACCAAACTACGCTGAAGCATACGGCAATTTGGGGCTGGTGTATCAAACTGTGGGAGAAAAACGCCAAGCAATTCAGAATTTACAGCAGGCTGCAACACTGTTTAAAGAACAAAACAATCTAGCTTTATATAAATACGTAGAGCATAAATTAACTGAATTAAAATAAGCAAATTGCTAACACAAATTCATACCGTTTATTACTGCGCTTTTCAACAGCACGGTTGGATATGCGCCACCTGCGGGCGCATCCCCGGCGCTCAAATCAGTAGACCACAATAATAAAATTAAAAAAAGCTAAAAGTGAGACAGTTGCGTCCCTGAACCGACGACGCAGATAAACACGGATGATTGATTTGCTTACCAACTAGTTCTAGGTTTTTGCTCGATAATTGAGCGTGAAGCTGGCTAAATTTACCGATTCATCTTTCTAGCTAATGCTCGTGAATTGGTATAAGTAAGGAAAAGCAACCAAAATAGTTGCCTTTGAACCGATGAATTTGGTCTGGAAATAATTAGATAGATAAGCCGAGATTTAATCCCAGCACAGCGTGAACCACCATAATCAGCAGTGCAACACTACCTACATAAGCATGAACTGTTCTGGCGGTTTCTTTATTACCGATAAATCCTGTAGCAGCAAGAATAGCATTGATGGTTAATAAAGCAATTACTATCGTACCTGTCAGAAAATGTGGACTCTCTAAAATAGGCTGCCCCTGCATAACCAAAGATAGAACTCCGCCTGTATACCCAGAAACCAAAAAAATATACATTAGAGGCGCGATTTTACGGTGATCGGCTCGGTTTTTAAGTGCAACTTCAGCATTAGTTGTTGCTAAAGTTCTACCACGCCATCCAGCCAAAGCCACCGCACTACCCATAACAAACACGACGATACCCATCATCAAAGGATGTCCCCAATGTATTATCGGTTCTGGTGTGCCTAGACTATTAAACCAATTTGCGATCGGTTCGATTGACGACCTTAAGTTGCTCATTTTCTGGTTACGTAACTAAACTTAATAACTACATTTACAACTATACATAAATAGCAATACCTAATTATGATTAAGTTCAAGGCGAAGTCCATAGCGCGATCGCAATCACCGCAGAATACTTAGAGCGCTAATAAATAACTAAAGAATGCTCTAGAACCGAAAATCAGAGCGTGGCGATTTGAAGAGTATAATATTTGCTACATCGTCGTCTTTAGTTCCTGAGTAAAGTATCCAAGACGGGTTTACGAGAATGCTGTAATTGAATCGGAACTTTTACCGCTGAGTGTTTTTTCAATACTTCATCTGCATCTAAGATATCCAAACTTTCTAGCAAAGCGTTTCTCACTACAGGTGGCTGAGGTTCAGATAACATCAAACGATAATACTCAATTGATTGACTGTAATGTTCTGAGGATAAGCGATTACTGATTAATAGACGAGTTAACTGTCGGATTGCAACTAGGCGTTTTAGGCGATCGCTATGGCTCAAATCTCCTAGTAAGCGATCTAACTTTGCTTCTATGGAGTTTGCTTTTCTGCCCCATAAAGACCACATTAATAGAGCTAAGGTAGTTAGACTGGTAAAGCCCTGAAGAATCGCCCCTGTTGCTAACCATTGGTTTTCGGCATCTGCCCAAACAGAAGCAGCTAAATAGGTGCAAAAAGCACCAAATGCACCGGTGCCAACAGTTAAAATCAGTTGACGGTTAGAACCAACAAAAAAATCGCGCCATTTTTGACAGTAGCGTGCAAAATGAGAATTTTGCCATAGATAGCCCAAAGACATCAAGCCTATACCAAAGGTGGTAGCTAGAAATAACTTCCAGTTCATCCACCACAAGAGAGCAAAAACTAAAAAACAGAATGCTCTTCCATTGATTTGGCGTACCTTCTTATCTTTAATCGACAGGGTACAGATCTTGAATATTTGTTGCCAAGTAGATCTTGCTTGAGACACTAAAGATTTACCAATCCTATTTTGATACAATATACTATCAATTTTTAGCTCTTGGTAGCTTTTTTGGTAGCTTTTTTGAAAAACAGTTATATTTCTTGGCTGAGGTGGCGAGCAATTTTTTGTCCCCAGACTCCCACTGTAGCTAAATAAATGCCCCAGGAAGTAGTATTTTCCGCAAACTGACAATAATTTTCAATATCCTCGTTTCTAGCCATTCCTGTAGCTGTATAGTTTTCTGCCAGCCCAAGGGCAGATAATTTCATCATGGTGGCAATATCTGAACCTCCAGGTGATATAGGCACATCATTTTCTACCTGTAGCTGCTGTAAGCCCAGTTGCTGTAACAGGAATGGTAGTTTAACGCCCAAAGCATAATCTTTTCCTTGATTGGTAAACATTTGACAGATAGCTTGGTTTACTCTCTTAATTGATTGATGTTCAGATTGAATTCCCGAAATAAACCTAGCAGCAGAAAAATCTGGTTCTTCTAATACTAACCACCCGTTAGGCTTAAGCCAATTGAACATTTTAGCTAAAGTAACCTGATAATCTGCAAGGTGAATTAAAATATTGCGAGCATGAATTAAATCAAAAGAATTAGTCAGTGTAATCTGATTAATATCGGCTTTGATTACCTCGACATTGGATAAAGATATATCTTCGACAAAGCGAGTATCTACATCTATCGCAATAACTTTCCCCGCTGTTCCAATCTCTTGTGACATCCATCTCATAATCGATCCTGCACCTGCGCCAACTTCAAGACATTGCCAACCTGTCGTTAAACCAGTAGCCAAAATTCGACGGCGACTAGCAGGATCTGATACTTTTTCGAGAATTTGTAGCCGTTTTAGCTCCGAATCAAATTGGGTATCAGTAAAAATATATTTGGGTTTCATTTTTGATACATGTTGCCAAATTTGAGCGACTAATTTTAGTAAAATTACTTACTTAGTTCAGGTTATATATTAATAATTTACTTGATTATTAATTAAGTGGTTTTCTATTGCTAAATTGTTTTTAGATACTAGTAGATAAATAATTTGCCTGAACCAGATAATTTAAAACAACATGGCACAATTAGATAAATTATGTGTACCATAGCAAAACAACCAAGCCTTTTATGTATATGTCAAAATTTTGGCTGACATTTGGTACTTTATTATTAGTATTTTTAATTGGATTACTAGATTATTTAATAGTTGTCGATCTGGCTCTATCTATTTGCTATCTAATCCCAATAGCGATCGCTACTAGATATGTCGGAAAAAGAACTGGTATTTTGCTGTCAATTCTTAGTGCTTTATTATGGTATATAGCCGAAGCTACTGCCAAAGCCGATTTATATTATTTACTATTAATTTGGAATACACTGGTTAGGCTAATCGTATTTTTAGTTATAGTTCATTTGCTTTCGGCTCTTAACAAAGCCTATCAAAAAGAGCAAAGAATGGCTCGTATCGATGAGCTAACTCAAATTAGTAATCGACGTTATTTTTTAGATGTTTTACAAACAGAAACTAAGCGAGCAATACGCTATGGACGCTATTTAACTCTAGCTTATTTTGATGTCGATAATTTTAAGTTTGTTAACGATCGCTATGGACATCAACAAGGCGATCAATTATTGTACTTAATCGCCAACACGGTAAAAAAAACCATTCGAGAAACTGATGTGGTTGCCCGTATGGGTGGAGATGAATTTGCTTTATTGTTACCAGAAATAGATTATAAATCAGCACATCTAGCCTTACAGCGTATTCAGAACCAGTTAGTAAATGCTGTAAAAAATCAAAACTTTGAGGTTGGTTTTAGTATTGGTGCAGTTACTTTTGTCTACTTCCCCGATACCACTAGCAAAATGTTAGAACAGGTAGATTCTTTGATGTATCAAGTTAAAAACCATGGTAAAAGTGGATTGAAACATAAATGCTACGCTGAAAGTAAAGAAAGCTAAAAAGTTAGTTCGATGTCAGCTTAATTATTATATTTAACGTTCAATCAATTCTGATTCTAAAATTGAACCATCAGGATTCTCTAAAACAAAACCAGCATCTTGAATCATGGCGATATCCATACGAGCAGCTTGTCCTGCGGTAGTCAGATAATCACCGATAAATATTGAATTAGCAGGATATAAACCCATTACCTGTAGCGATCGCAAGTGAACTTCTCTGCCCCCAGCAATTCTAATTTCTTGTTTGGGCAAAATAAACCTGAACAAATTTAAAATCCGCAAGCAACGACGAGGATTAAGCTGATTAACATCCCCTAAAGGTGTTCCGGCAATGGGAATTAAAAAATTAATTGGTACGCTAGTAACGTCTAACTCCCGTAGAGAATAAGCCAAGTCGATAATATCCTCATCACTTTCATTCATGCCCAAGATACCACCCGAACAAGTTGTAATGCCTGCTTTTTGAACATTTTTAATCGTGGCTACGCGATCGCCAAAGGTATGGGTGCTACAAATATTTTCATGATGGTCGGCTGAGGTATTCAAATTATGATTAACCCGATCGACTCCCACTTCGGCTAAACGTCGAGTTTGCACTTCACTTAATAATCCGAGACAGGCACAGATTTTTAAGTCATGTTTGGTTTTAACTGCCTTAAACGCTTCTAACACATTGTCAAATACCGATTCCGAAGGCGATCGCCCAGAAATTGCCATACAGAATGTACCCGCTTGCAAACTAGCTGCTCGATCTGCTGCTTGAACGATTTTTTCCTTAGCAATTAAAGGATATTTCTCAATCTCAGCCGCAGAAATTTTCGACTGAGAACAATAATTACAATCTTCTGGACACAAGCCACTTTGAGCATTAAGTAAAAAGTGAAGCCTAACCCGATTTGACCAATAATGATGACGCACCTTATAGGCTGCTGCCAACTGTTCTAGCAATAGTAAATCAGGGGCATTTAAAATACTTTTAGCCGTGGTGCGGTCAATTAATTCTCCTGATAGAGAAAATTTTGCTATGGCATTGTAGTCAAGATTAGTCATGCGATCGCTCATCATCAATAGAGAACTTTAATTGTTTTACCACGACTAGGCTAGGTCAAATCGAGAGAAAATTTAAAAAAGTGAACGCTACACCAACTTGCGCACTAAAAAATCAATCAAACCAGACGGCACAACCCAAAACCCATCTGTTCTTGATGCAGTTCTAGACGCAACTGTCTCACTTTTAGCTTTTGCTCAACGTGTCTTAACCTTAGCTTCGAGTGCTATACATATCCATCCAACCATTGTTGAATATCTGCCAAAACCCGATCGGGAATTTCCCAGGGAAAAAGATGTGCAACCTGGGGATAACTCTTATACTCACAATTTTTCAAATGCTGCGCTGTTTTCAAACTGGCGTAGGCGGTAATATGACGATCGCACTCCCCCGATAACATCAAGCAGGGAATATCAATTTGAGCTAAATCCGCTAAACGATTGTAACCCTGTCTAATTGCCGTTGATAAAGCCGTAGTAGCTGCCTTAGAAGTCTGAAAATAAGCGGGGACTGCTTCTTTAGCTAAATAATGATAAGACTCTGGCTTGTGGTTATTAATTAAATAACGGAAAAGCGATCGCTTGCCAAATGTATCAATATTCCATTGCCAAGCAGGTTTGATATAGTTCACCATGCCGCCAATACCCGTAAACAGTAAATCCTGCCAAGTTTCTTGAGGATGACTACTCACGGGATGTGCTGCCGTAGCAATTAAAATCATGCCGCTAAACCTTTCTGGCTGCGCTATAGCCAATTCCATGGCGATAATGCCCCCCAAAGACCAACCTAATACTAAACAGCGATTTATGTGATGTTTATCTAATAAATCAATAATGTCTGGTAAATGATCCTGCATGGTAAAGTTTTGCTTATAGCGACTCTTACCATAGCCACGCAGATCCGGAGTAATGGTTTGATATTGCCGAGATAAATAATTTGTAAATACAGACATACTTGCAGCGCAACCAGGATGACCATGCAAGCAAAGAATGGGATATCCTTGTCCTTTAATTTCTGTATTTAATTCCATATGTACGGTAACTAATTAAATGACATCAAGACTAATTAATGTCGTCAACATAAACCTAAACAATACAAATCGGGATGACAGGAATTGAACCTGCGACCTCTGCTTCCCGAAAGCAGCGCGCTACCAAGCTGCGCCACATCCCGCAGTCGCTGTATATGCTAGCATATTTGGCAATCTAAATAGACTTTTAGTGACTAATATAAAATATTAAGGAAATTTCTCTTGCGAGATTTATTGGATTTAGAGCTACCGTCAAATGGTAAATTGATAGCTGTCTGCAACGATATTTAAACTAATTACCATGACCAAACAGCACCGTATTACTTTACTTCCTGGGGATGGTATTGGCCCCGAAATTATTTCCGTAGCGGTAGAGGTGCTAAAGGCGATCGCATCTAAACACGATCTAGAATTTATCTTCACCGAAGCTTTAATTGGTGGTGCTGCAATTGATGAGACAGGAGAACCTTTACCCGAAGCAACTTTAGCTGCCTGTCGTCATAGCGATGCCGTGTTATTAGCTGCAATTGGCGGCTATAAATGGGATAATTTGCCCCGTCAGCAACGTCCTGAAACAGGACTATTAGCAATGCGTGCAGGACTCGGACTTTTTGCCAACCTTAGACCAGCAACTATCCTGCCTCAATTGATTGATGCCTCTTCCTTGAAGCGTGAAATAGTCGAAGGGGTAGATATTATGGTAGTGCGCGAATTAACTGGCGGAATCTATTTTGGACAGCCCAAAGGTGTCTTTAAAACCGAGACAGGAGAACAAAGGGGGGTCAATACAATGGCTTATAGCGTCAGTGAAATAGACCGCATTGCTAAAGTTGGGTTTGAAACTGCTCAAAAACGCAGTGGCAAGTTATGTTCGGTAGATAAGGCTAATGTACTAGACGTGTCGCAACTATGGCGCGATCGCGTTACTGCCATGGCACAAAATTACCGTGATGTCGAGTTAAGCCATTTATACGTAGACAATGCAGCGATGCAGCTTGTCCGCGCTCCCAAACAGTTTGATACTATCGTTACAGGCAATTTGTTTGGTGATATTCTTTCCGATGCCGCTGCGATGCTGACTGGCAGTATTGGAATGTTGCCCTCTGCTAGTTTAGGCAGTGCTGGTACACCTGGAGTATTTGAGCCTGTACATGGTTCAGCCCCAGATATTGCGGGACAAGATAAAGCAAATCCTTTGGCTCAAGTACTTAGCGCAGCAATGATGTTACGCTACGGTTTAAATGCTCCTGCTGCTGCTACCGAAATTGAAATGGTTGTTAATCAAGTTTTAGATCGGGGATACCGTACAGGAGATATTATGTCTCCAGGAATGAAAGCAGTAGGTTGTCAAGAAATGGGCGCAGTTTTGTTGGAATTGATTGGTTAGATTTACACAAGGCGATCGCTTTTCGAGATAATACTTTTATTAGCGTTACTTAACTAACAATTCAATCCCCTTGAACCTTAATTTTTGCTGTCGTAGGTTGGGAAGCGCGATCGCAAAACCCAACACACACGAATATTACACAAGCTTTAATTACCTTGCAAAGCTGCTTGCGTTTTTTGGCGATCTATTTTTAGAATCAAGACAGCCAACGGCGGTAAACATAAATCTAAAGAATAAGCATGGTTGTGGAATGACCATTCATCAGTCCATTTGCCTCCTAAGTTACCCATGTTACTGCCGCTATACTTGCGAGCATCACTATTAAAAATTTCCGTGTAAAAACCTTTTTCAGGAACACCAATACGGTAGTGGCTATGAGGTTGGGGCGTAAAATTACAGACAGCAATTACAAACTCGTTAGGATCTTTTCCCCGACGGATAAATGCCACGACGCTATGACGATTATCACTACAGTCTATCCATTCAAAACCTGCTTCTTCAAAGTCTTGACTATATAGTGCGGGTTCGCTCTTGTAAATCTTGTTAAGATCGGCAAAGAACTGTTTCAAGGTTTTGTGACTATGGTATTCCAGTAAATCCCAATCAAGATCTGTCCAGACATTCCACTCACTCCACTGGGCAAACTCCATACTCATAAACATGGTTTTTTTGCCAGGATGAGTAAACATATAGCCAAATAGACAGCGAACGTTGGCAAACTTCTGCCACTCATCTCCAGGCATTTTGCCAATAATATTACTCTTTCCATGAACGATCTCATCATGAGATAGAGCCAGCATATAGTTTTCACTATGGTGATACCACATACTAAAAGTAAGATTGTTTTGATGAAATTGGCGAAACCAGGGATCCATGTTGAAGTAATCCAACATATCGTGCATCCAGCCCATGTTCCACTTCATGTTGAAGCCTAAGCCACCAGTATAGGTAGGCCAAGATACCATCGGCCAAGAAGTTGATTCTTCAGCAATAGACAGTACTCCAGGGAAGTAACTAAATAATAGGCTATTGACCTGACGGAGAAAATTAGCTGCTTCAATATTTTCACAACCACCATAATCGTTAGCAACCCATTCTCCATCTTCACGACAGTAGTTGAGATAAAGCATAGAAGCCACAGCATCTACCCGAATACCATCGATATGATATTTATCAAACCAGAAGAGAGCGTTAGCTACCAAAAAGTTGCGGACTTCATTGCGATTGTAATTGAAAACTAAAGTTCCCCATTCTTTATGTTCACCCTTTCGAGGATCGGCGTGTTCATAAAGATGACTCCCATCAAAAAAAGCTAAACCATGACCATCTTTAGGAAAATGTCCAGGAACCCAATCGACGATTACTCCTATACCATTTTCGTGGCACTGATCGACAAAGTACATTAAGTCTTCAGGGTTGCCATAGCGAGAGGTAGGAGCATAATATCCCGTAACCTGATATCCCCATGAACCATCAAAAGGATGTTCGGCAATCGGCAGCACTTCAATGTGGGTGTAGCCTAGTTCTTTGACATAAGGAATCAGCTTATCGGCTAATTCGTAATAGCTCAAAAAACGAGCTTTCTGTTTCCATTCTGTAGCAATGATAGGTTCAGCTGGGCCAGAAAGTAATTGAGTCGGTTCATTAGCAGAACCATGTAGCCAAGAGCCTAAATGAAGTTCATATACAGATATTGGTTTGGCTAAAGGATCGCTATGGCGACGCTGTTCCATCCATTCAGCATCGTTCCATTGATAGCTATCAAGATCGGCAACAATAGAGGCTGTTTTTGGTCTAACCTCTTGTTGAAAACCATAAGGATCGGATTTTTCGTAAATATGTCCTTCCCAATTTTTGACTTCATATTTATATGCTGCACCAAAAGTTAGTCCAGGAACAAATAATTCCCAAATACCGCTGCTGCCTTTACGCATTTGATGACTTCTGCCAGACCAGCTATTAAAGTCTCCTAAAACCGAAACATTACGAGCATTAGGAGCCCAAATAGCAAAATATACTCCAGCAACACCATCTATATTCATAGGATGCGCGCCCAGCTTTTCGTAGATGCGGTGATGATTGCCCTCAGCAAACAAATGAATATCTAGATCGGTTAATTTGGGCGAGCAAAAAGCATAGGGATCGTAAATTACTCTTTCGCTATCACCTTCTTTAATGCGAAGTTGATAATTGGCTAATTGAGAATTTTGAACTACACAAACAAAAAAATGAGGGTTGTGTATCGGCTGCATCGGATACTCAATTCTTTCTTCGGGACAGACTACCCATGCAGCCGAGGCATCAGGAAGATAGGCACGAATTACCCAACTTTGAACTTTTCCATTCTGTTCATAAGGATGGCGACCTAAAACTTCAAACGGATTATGGTGAAGATTGTGGACGATCTGATTGACTTGTTCGGGAGCAATGGTTAAAGACATCAAAGTATCAATATTCAGGTAGGTAATTAAGCAGTGAATTTATTAAAAGGAATGCTGAGTAAGTATTAGCTAAAGCTAGTTAAAACAACAAAATCATTTTATTGATTTTTGTTAAAGTGTTTGTATGAATACTTTAACTATTTTTAAGCACAATATAAAGAAATTATTGTTTTTTAGGCAAAGTGGATTAATAAAAAGGAATTATAGTTTTGATTAATTTTCTAATCTGTAACAAAAAGATGAGTTGCCGAATTTCTGGGTCGATTTGCGGGCTAAAGCGGCTTTGAGCTAATTGTGCCTGAAGCTCTTCATATTCGTTAGCCGACAAAGGTTTTCCATCTATAGGCGATCGCCCTTCGAGGATAATTTCGGTACGCAGCACTTCTTCTGGTACTTCTTCTATTGGAGGTAAAGCAAGACACAAACCTGGTTGTAACCAGTTGACTAATATAGCTACAATAGTGATTTTTCTGGCACTTAACTTAGAAATAATCAATTTTTAGTTTTATAGTAGCCTAGCTTATCTGACGTGATCTTAATCTTAAATTATTTTAGATGCATCAATTATTTTAGATGAATCGATAAACAGAGATGGATTTACCAGCGTTCTCGATAAATACTTAATATACTCATGTCATCTTTAGAACAACGTTTAGCTGTTTTTCGTCAACTTCCCCTGAGAGCCCAGCTTGCCACTATTACCTCTTCTAAGGCAAACCAGGTGCTTAGTCAAAAACAAGATTATATTGCTAGTCTTGAACAAATTCACGCAGAATCCTTAGCTGCGGCAACAGAAACAGAAAGGCTGGTTTATCGGCAGGCTAAAGAGCTGTTGGATAGCTAAGCTGTAGTTACTTCGAGCGACTAAATTTGTAAGATATTTGAAGTAAAAAAATTATGCGGGCAGCAGGCTTGCTACTCGCTACTTGTTGATTAGATATAGAACCTAAAGAATAATTTCTAGCTCCAACTGCTAACATCAATCGCTAAGCTTTGCCCTAATTCTAGTAAAGGTTTCATTTGGGTAATATCCCAACGACAGCTATTGCGATCTCGACTATGGGGATTGATTAAGCAATTAGGCAAGATGTATTGATGCAGACAGTTAAAATATACCTCCTGTGCTTTGTCTAGTGCCAAGCCGAGGCGTAGCTGATTCCCTACAGCGATCGCGCATTGGATTCGAGCAGCATCGGCTGATAAAGTCAGGGGATTACCGTCATAAAGCAACCGCCACAATAAACGCACAATTGTCTGTTCTAAAATTACTTTGACTTCAGGTATGTTCAGCCAACATTCGAGATAGTTCGCCTCAGTCGCAGTAGCAGTTAATTCTGCCAGACAGCTATCGATAATTGCAGGTTCTTCAATCGCTTTTTCTAAATTACTGGCAGTTTCTAAACAGCGAAAAGATAGAGCTACCTCCGCAGCCACCTTCAATTCTTGAGGGACGGGCATTTCTTCTCTTTGAAAAGCTGCTAGCATACTGTAGTTCTCGCGATACACCTGAGTATAAAGCTGATCCAAATGTTTTTTGGTTTGAGCCGTCAACACTCGCACGATCCTTTGTCTTTCTTCAGCAAACAGATGCTGTAGATTAAATGAATGTTCTCCCATTGAACGATTCATGGTCAAGATAACTTGGGCTGCGCTAGCTTGTTTAATATCGGTAAATAACTGTTGCTTCAATTGCGCATAAGCCAAACGACCATCAAAACTTGTAATGCAGCAGTGAAAATCCCATCCACCTAAGTGCAGTACTGCAAAAACAAAATGCTTAGTTTCCCAGGTAATTTCCGAGGTCAATTTAATTTGTCCTACAGCAAGAGTCAGAGTTCCCATCTGCTGTTTTTGATAATCTAGTTGCTCTACTTCGTAGCAATAGATCCGTTCTTGATGAGAATAATTATCGAACAGAGAGCTAATCGCATAGTGAGCAGCTATCTGTTGTAAACTAACTTGGGAAGGGGTAACCAACTCCTGAAAAATCTTTTTACCGTCACCAAAGGTAGCGACATTACTGGGCGCTTGGGCCAAATAAGCGATAAACTTTTGCTTAAGATGAACCCCTGCTACCGCCCCTGCCAATTCCATCGCACGAGCAGCATAACGCAGAATTTGCACTCCTTCTGGACGAGAAATCTCTTCAAAAAACCAACCGCAACTGGTATACATCAATAGGGCATGACGCTGCATTTCTAAAAGACGCAGGGCATCGATCTTTTCGTTAGCAGATAATTCTTTTGCCTGATGCCTTTGTAAAAAGCTACTGACGTTATTTGCCGAGCGATCGCTCAAAACTTGAATATATTCATTACGAGCTAACCAGGGATCGCTGAAGAATTTATTGCCTATCTCTTCGTAAATCGTAATCAGGCGCTCGCGCAGCCAATTCAGTGATTCTCGCAGCGGTCTACGCCATTTTTGATGCCAACCTCCACCACCAGCGCAACCACAGTCATCTTGCCAGCGAGCGACTCCATGGGCGCAACTCCAGGCGGTAACGGGTTTTAACTCCACTTCCCAGGTCGGAGGACAGATACTGAGATAGTGAGCGTAGTTAGTTACTGTCCAACCATGGTTGGCAAACTGTTCACTCAAGGCATAGGCTACACACTTTTCTGTGCCGCCTTTGTGATGTCCGAAAGTTTCACCATCAGTAGCAACGTTAATTAACTGAGAGCAACGGGAATCGCCTTTAACTGCTTGCCTTAATCGATTAGCAAAATTATCAGAGGTATCTAAAACATCATTAAACCCTATGTCGCGAGAGATTGGGCCGTCATAAAAGAAAATATCAATATAGCGTTTGCCATCTACAAAACAGCGATAGGGACGAGAGGGATCGATTTGCTGTCCGCCCACCTGATGCCATTCCGTTTTTGGTTTGCTAGTCGTCGGCATTTGGCGACATCTTTCGGCTTGGGAAGGCGCGAGAATAATAAACTTGATGTCTTCTGCGATCAAAGCCTCTAAAGTAGGATAATCTACGGCTGTTTCCGCCAGCCACATCCCTTCGGGATCGCGTCCAAAACGATGATGAAAATCTTCTTTTCCCCAGCGAATTTGCGTAATTTTATCCTGCTGGTTAGCTAGAGGCAGAATAATATGATTATATACTTGGGCGATCGCGTTACCATGCCCGTTCAATCTCTGACTACTTATGCGATCGGCCTCTAGTATTCTTTGGTAAACGGCGGGATCGTATTGTTCTAGCCATGACATTAAGGTTGCGCCGATATTAAAACTTAAATACTCAAAGTTGTTAACGATCCCCACTAATTCCTGGTTGTCATTTAAAATACGAGCAAAAGCGTTGGGACGATAGCACTCGTGATGAATGCGTTCATTCCAGTCATGATATGGATGCGCACTGGGTTGCCTTTCAATAGTGTTGAGATAGGGATTCTCTCTCGGTGGTTGATAAAAGTGACCATGGACAGTAATGTATATGCCTTGCGCGGTTTTGAGGGGATCGTGCTTTACTTTTGTCTTAATTATCGTGTTTACAGATGAAGGAACTGGTGCAGTAGAAACCATATAAAAGAATACTCTCTAGAATAAATTAGCTTAGATGATAACGATTAACTAGACTGCCGATAGATTAAAGGGCAATATGGACGACCTATTTGTAGTCAAAATCTTGCTGAAATGTAGCGACTTCATGTACCTTATTTAAACTCAGTTTATTCTCAATCGACTGATTTGTAAGATAAATCAACAAACTTTAAGAAAATAAAATATGGCAGGTCAAAGATGGGGAACTGAAGCTCGATAAAGCTCGAAAAAGGCGAAAAAATTGCTGGCGGGGTTAAACCAGCAGTGCAGCTATAGATGGGAAGCAGAATCAAAGCTAAGTAAGAGCGAATAAAGTTAAAATTACTTAATAACCGAGATTAATTTTTTCGTAATCTAACTCATGGCTAAATTTTTATAGTGGATACATCTGGAAGTAGTTCTATTAATTTCGACTCTATAGATTCAGCATTAGCTGAAATTAAAGCAGGTCGCTCCATAGTTGTTGTAGATGATGAAAACCGAGAAAATGAGGGGGATTTGATCTGTGCGGCTCAGTTTGCGACCCCCAGCATAATTAACTTTATGGCTGTGGAAGCTAGAGGGTTGATTTGTTTGGCAATGACGGGCGATCGCCTTGATGCACTAGACTTACCTTTAATGGTGAGCAAGAACACCGATAGCAACCAAACTGCCTTTACCGTTAGTATTGATGCTTCTCCCAAGCTAGGAGTCAGCACGGGAATTTCTGCCGACGATCGCGCCAGGACTATTCAAGTCGCGATTAATCCTGCCAGCATTCCCGAAGATCTGGTTCGTCCTGGGCATATCTTTCCGCTGCGAGCCAGGACTGGTGGAGTTTTGAAACGCGCAGGACATACCGAAGCTGGAGTAGATTTACCTCGTTTAGCAGGATTATATCCCGCAGGGGTTATTTGTGAGATTCAAAATCCCGATGGTTCGATGGCGCGACTACCTCAACTAGTTAAGTATGCCCGTGAACACGACTTAAAATTAATTAGTATTGCCGATTTAATTAGCTATCGTTTAAAGCACGATCGCTTTGTCTCTCGCGAAACCGTTTGTAAATTTCCCAGTCAGTTTGGTGAGTTTCAAATTTATGCCTATCGCAATAGCCTAGACAACACGGAACATTTGGCAATTGTCAAAGGCGATCCCAGCGAACTAGCTGCCAAACCCGCTTTGGTGAGGGTGCACTCTGAATGTCTAACGGGAGATGCTTTGGGTTCGATGCGCTGTGACTGTCGGATGCAGCTACAGGCAGCGTTAAAAATGATCGAAGCTCATGGCTTGGGAGTCGTCGTATATCTTCGTCAAGAAGGAAGAGGTATTGGTCTGGTTAATAAGCTCAAGGCCTATACTTTACAGGATATGGGCTTAGACACGGTAGAAGCCAATGAAAGGTTGGGTTTTGCAGCTGACTTGCGTGATTACGGCATGGGAGCGCAGATTCTTAACGATCTGTGTGTTAAACAGATTCGCTTAATTACTAATAATCCGCGAAAAATAGCTGGTTTAAAAGGCTACGGCTTAGAAATAGTCGATCGCCTACCGTTACTGATTGAAGCTACTGACTATAATTCGGAGTATTTAGCTACCAAAGCGAAAAAGCTGGGTCATTTGCTCCTACAAACCTACTTAATCACCGTAGCTATTTCTTGGCAAGAAAGAACAATATCTCCTGAAGTTCAGTATGAAAAGCTAGATAAGATTCGCTACCTGGCTCAAGAGCATAACTTTTTGGTTCAGGAAGAAGCCAGACCAATCGCGATCGCTCTTTTTAGCAATTCTAGTTTGATTTTTCACCTTGGTTTTGACCAGCCTAATTTAGCTGATGCCAATTGGTTTAAAGACTGCAATCATCCTTATTTAGCTGGAGTAGTCAAAATTTTAGATGATTTAGCTAATTGGCAAGAAATTAGCCGTTTGGAATTTTTAATCGCTCCTGGAGACGATCCGATGTCTGGTTTACAAGTTAAGCTAGATCGTCAAAATCACAATTTAGTCGAAAAGCCTTCCTCGTTGTGTAATGCGATAGAAAGTCAGACAATTTATAGCTTTGCTAAAGTTTACGATTGATTTCTACACTAGTTTTGATTATGATCCTGAGCAGTTGCTCACGCTATAGGTACTTAAATAATCATGATTATTAATACTTTGCCGCCAAAGAAGCTCCATCATAATCTGAAACGTCAAACTTTTGTCTCAGGCGAATTTATTCTCCTGAAACCTAATTCTTACTGGTTGTTGCAACAAGGGATTGTTAAGTCTTGTACCTATACCGAAGAAGGAACACCAGTCACTTTAGGATATTGGGGAGTAGATGACCTGATCGGACAACCTTTATCCCTCGTCTATCCTTACAAAATTGAATGTTTAACTCCTGTTGAAGCATTATGTATTCCGATCAATCAAACCCATCGAATTACCAATTTAATTCAGCGTCATATTCAACAAACAGAAGAAATACTTTACATTCTTCGTTCTGATAAAGTAGGTCAGCGTCTGCGAGGAATTTTAGTTTGGCTGGGTCATAAATTTGGTCAGGAAATTGAAATTGGTCACCTAATCGATCTTCGTTTAACTCATCAAGATTTAGCCGAAATCATTGGCGCAACCAGAGTTACTGTAACCAAGATTGTTAATCAATTAGAACAAGAAGGCTTTCTCAGTCGTCCCCATCGCAATACATTCGTAATTTCTAAGCTACAAGAAATATGATGTTGGGCTTTCTAAAAGTTTTCTAAAAACTATTGTAAATTTATCGAGCTTGATTCGACCGATTTCTTTAAAGAGATAATTCTGATAACATTAGCTACGGAAATTATTGTCTTATTACCTCATGTCTTCTATTGTCAGTATTCAAGACGACGCGGAATCTCAGAAATTATTACTTAATCCCAGCAGTTTAGGTAATGCAGTCCAAGGAAGTATTACGATCCCAGGAGACAAGTCAATTTCTCATCGTGCTTTAATGCTAGGCGCGATAGCCGAAGGAAAAACCATAATTGAAGGCTTGTTATTGGGAGAAGATCCCCGCAGCACCGCAGCCTGTTTTCGGATAATGGGGGCAGAAATATCGGAGTTAAATTCTCAACAGGTGATCGTACAAGGAGTTGGTTTAGGCAATCTACAAGAACCTGAGGATATTCTGGATGCAGGTAATTCGGGAACAACTATACGTTTGATGTTGGGCTTGTTGGCATCTCATCCTAATCATCTGTTTACGGTAACGGGAGATAGCTCATTGCGATCGCGTCCCATGTCGCGGGTAGTCAAACCTTTAATCCAAATGGGAGCAGAGATCTGGGGTAGAAAAGGTAATTCTCTTGCTCCCCTGGCGGTTAGAGGGCAGCAGCTCAAGCCAATACACTATCATTCTCCTATCGCTTCGGCACAGGTCAAATCTTGTATCTTACTAGCAGGTTTAATGGTAGACGGTAAAACTACCGTAACCGAACCCGCTTTATCTCGCGACCATAGTGAAAGAATGCTGCGGGCTTTTGGCGCAACTTTAGACATTGATGTTGCCACCAATAGCGTTACTTTGACGGGACAACCGACTTTACGAGGACAAAAGGTAATTGTTCCAGGAGATATCAGTTCTGCTGCTTTTTGGTTAGTGGCGGGGGCAATTATTCCTGGCTCGAATCTATTGATTACCAACGTCGGAGTTAACCCGACTCGGATCGGAATCTTAGAAGCTTTAGCCATGATGGAAGCAGATATTACGCGAGAAAACGAGCGCGTTGTCGCAGGAGAGCCTGTAGCAGACCTAAGAGTAAAATATAGTCAGCTTCAAGCCTGTGAGATTGCTGGAGACCTAATTCCTCGTTTGATTGATGAAATACCGATTTTAGCAGTGGCTGCTGTATTTGCTCGCGGGAAAACCGTAATTAAGGACGCAGGCGAATTAAGAGTGAAAGAAAGCGATCGCCTGGCAGTAATGGCGACTGAATTAGGCAAAATGGGGGCAAACATTACTGAACTTGCCGATGGATTAGAAATCCAGGGTGGTAACAACTTAACGGGAGCAGAAGTAGATAGCTTTACCGATCATCGTATTGCTATGAGTCTGGCGATTGCCGCCTTAAATGCTACTGGTCAAACTACGATTAATCGCGCTGATGCTGCTTCTATTTCCTATCCTAATTTTGTTAGCACTCTGATGCAGATTTTAAATTAAACTAAGTTTAGTTGAGGTTGATGAACCAAGAATTTGCTCACTCCTTGGTTCATCAACGCCGCTTAGTCAGTCAAATTATTGGCTTAACTTTTGTAGATTAAATATTTAAAGAAACCATCAACTTGACTAGCAATTTTTAACTTCAAACGCCTTATTTATTCAGCTAAAATATTTAGCTGTGAAAATATTTTTTAGTATCTTTTTCATTAACCGATACTTAGATACTAAGGTACTTACTCCAAATTTTTACCACACATTAGAGTAAAAACAATAATTTAAAGTAGCTTAAGTAGTTTAAACTTTTTTTAAACAGCAACTACTGACCGTTCAGATTTTAGAGAAGCTGAATTGAATGCAACTTTACGTTTGCGATCGCTAGCCTGGGAATCGGAATTGGACATTTCTAATCTGCAATGAGAGCAAAACCAATAGCTATAACGGCTGTTTAAGTGGAGCAGCATTGATTCTGAGCAGCATGGGCAAGAATTATTGATATTCATGATTGTTATTTACCGTAATTTAATTAAACAAAAAGATATTTAAAACGTAATTTGTTGATGTATCCCCAATATAAATAAGATTTTAGAGATCTGAGATAATTGTCAAAGTACGCAACATATATATCAAGAAACCTTAACTATTGAGCCTTAATCACTGTCACTTTTAGAAAGTAAATGTTAAAGAAATGGGGATATTGTTTACGTTTTCATTTAACCCGTTAACATCTTCTGCCAATCGCTAATAATTGTCTGTATTAGGGATCACTTTATTTTGCTGAACTACGAAAAATAATTACGGTGCTGTTGGCATAATGGGCGATCGCTTCTGGTATATTGCCTCGAACCACATTTTGCAATAGTCCTTCGTTGCTCGCACCTAAAACTACCAAGCCATATTTTCGACGCTGGGTCAATTCGATAATGGCTTGTGATACCGAATAAGCAGGAATCAGCAGCGGCATAATCGGGGAACTCATGGCATTATTGAGCAGCTCGGCAGCTTGGGTAAAATCAGGGGTAAAATGTGGCAATTTATCGGGTTCTGATACCTGGCAGAGCTGTATTTTTGGCGGAATATTACTTAAACCAGCCAAAGCAGGTAAAAAAGTCAACAATTTTTTAATGCGATCGCCACCCGTAGTCGGAATTAACCATTTGTGTCGTAGACGAAGCTCGCGGGGAAACGCATAAGCAGCCGAACCGAGTTTAACCAGCATCAGATCGCAGGGAGCCTGTTGGATCAAAGAATCGACAATGTTGCCAAAAATTGACTCCAAACTAGAATTATTGCCTTTCCAACCCATCAGCAGCAAATCGATATGCTCTTTGGCAATAGTTTCCAAAATCGCTTCGCTAACATCGGTTGCCACACGGATTTGAGTATGAATTGCGATCGCTGAGGCTTTGCCCCAGTTTTCTAGCCGCTGCATAAATTGACGCTCAGAATCAGTTTCTACCTGAGCTTGGGCAGGATAGACATGATTGGGGACACAAATAATTCGCAGACATTCAATTTCATACTGATGATAAAGCGCGATCGCCCTCGCTATTTCTAATAAAGCAGTGGTATGTTCTGGATTAGCCAGAGGCAATAAAATGCGTCCTTTTCCCGTAGCGGGGGAACGACTTTGATACACGACATAAGAAGGTTCAAACCTGGCTTTGGGCTGATGCTCACCATTTAACTGTTTTGCTTCAGCTTTAATAATATCGCTGTGGGTAATAATTCCTAATAGTTTAGAGCCTTCGGTAACGGGCAAACGAGATAGCTGATAACGATTTAGCAAGTATAAAACGTCTGCTAAAGAAGTCTCAGGAGAGACTGAAATTGGCTGAGGAGTCATAATATCTTTGACCAAGACAGTATTCGTCAGTTTAGTGTCTTGGGGAATATCCGACTGAGTAATAATTCCTACCAGCTTGCCATCTTCGACTACAGGAAAACCACGGTGATGCGATCGCGACATGGCTTTAACTAACTCTGGTAAGGGGAGGTTGCTGGGCAGGGTTTCTACTAGTGACTGCATGACATCATCTGCCGTCAACTTTGCCATAAAGTCATGGTGCGGCTTTTCTTCTGTTAGTTCAATCCCGCTAGCTTCGAGCAAATGCTCGTATAAAGAACCTGGAGAAACGCTTTCGGCAATAATATAAGCGATCGCACAGGCAATCATTAGAGGCAAAACTAAATTAAAATCTGCCGTCATCTCAAAAACAATCACAATTGCTGTGATGGGAACTCTAACCACTGCGGTAAAAAAAGCACCCATTCCTGCCAAAGCAAAAGTATAGGGAGATTCTGAACTAATTAAAGCTACCTCCCCAATCCCGACTAAGTATCCCAAAGCAGAGCCTAATACCAAAGCAGGAGCAAACAAACCGCCTGGCGCACCCGCACTATATGCCAGAATCGTTAGGCAAAATTGAGCTATAAATACTACCGCAGTAGTTTGCCAAGAAAACTGTCCAGCAATTAATAGTTCTCTCAGCCCCGCGTTGTCTTGGAAAAAAGGTGGTAGCCAAGCGATGACCGTTCCCGAAATCAATCCTGCCACACCAATACGGAGCGGTATGGGTAAAGGTAAGCTACGACTAAATTTCATTCCCTCAATAATGGAACGATTAAAAATTCCGCCCAATATTCCCGCTAAAATACCCAGCACCAGATAAAACGGAATTTCCGAAATAGCAAAGCTACTTTGAGGAGCCGAATCAATTACCTCTAGAGAAAGATTAATCTGGTTAGTTCCCAGGATGCGAGAGATAACCGCCCCCGTAAATGAGGCGGCGATCGCCGTTTCTAGAGTCAAGCCAGAAATATCCCGCATCAATTCTTCGACAACAAATAGCACTCCTGCAATAGGAGTATTAAAGCCTGCTGCTAAACCCGCTGCTGCCCCTGCTGCAATCATTTGACGACGATTAGTCGGCGAGTTAGGGATCCAACGACTTACCTGCGCTCCCAAAGCTGCTCCAATATGTACTGTCGGACCACGACGACCGACGGTAAAACCTGCCCCAACAACTAAAATAGTTGCTAAAGTTTTGACTAAAGCGGTGCGAAGATTTAAGACAATCGGATATTTAGCTAAAGCTGCCTTAACCTGAGGAATACCGCCACCTGCTGCCGAAGGCGCTAAAAGCTCAATTACTCCACCTGCCAGAGTACCCATAATTAAACCCATTAAAGGTAAAACTAGCTTTTCCCCAGCGATATTTGCCGTCTGAACCCGCCATCCTCCTAGCCAGCTAATCCCCTGCTTCAGCAGTACCGCAGCCAAAGCGGATAATAGTCCTATTAAACAAGCTTCGATCAGAGCATAACGAGTATCAAGTGAACTACTGGCTAGCCATGAAGATGTGCGCCAGTTGGCGAGCAGTTTTTTCATTCTCCTAGATCGAGTTTGGACTTTAAAATTATCATTTTTAGCCTAAAACTGCTACAGAATCGATCGCTCGTGTGACCGATTAACTTCAGCTTATTTCAATCAGTTAAAAAAACTTTAGAAAATATGCTGATTTATTATTGCCACAATCTAGAATGACGCACTAACGTTAACAAGGACAATTAGGAATTTTAAACATGGGAACTATTATCAGCACCGTCAACATGAAAGGTGGAGTAGGTAAAACTACTCTGACTGTTAATCTGGCTACCTGTTTAGCCAAAAGACACAACAAACGTGTCTTGGTTTTAGATTTGGATTCACAAATCAGCGCAACCTTGAGTTTAATTTCGCCCCATGATTTCGCTAAGTTACGTAAGAGAAAACATACCCTTAGCTATCTACTTGATAATGTCATTAATCCTAATCCCTGGAGCAAGTTAGATATTAACGATATTATTGTGCCTAATATCTGTGGAATAGATGGTTTAGAATTACTTCCAGGAGACATTGAGCTTTATGATGAGTATCAAGTCTCAGAAATGTTGCATCAACAGGCAATGGAAAGCGAGGAACAAGAGTTTCAAAAAGTTTGGGATAATTTTGAAAGGATATTAATCAAGCGAATTTTAGAACCAGTGTTAGATAACTATGACTTTATTATCTTAGACTGCGCCCCTGGGTATAATTTGTTAACTCGTAGCGGTATTGCTGCTAGTAATTTTTATCTCTTACCTGCTCGTCCTGAACCACTTTCTTTGGTAGGAATTCAACTATTAGAAAGAAGAATTGCCAAACTCAGAAAAAGCCATGCCGAGACTCAGCCTTTAGATGTCAACTTACTAGGCATTGTATTTATTCTCTCGGCTGGTGGGCTAATGGGTAGATATTATAAGCAAGTAATGAAGCGAGTAGAAGATGACTTTGTTCCCGAACAGTTATTTAATCAGTCAATTCCAATGGACGTTAATGTTGCCAAAGCAGTCGATCTGTTTACGCCTGTATCTATAGCAATGCCTAATTCTGGAGGGTCAAAAGCATTTATGAAGTTAAGCGATGAATTGCTAGCTAAAAGTTTAGTCAGTAAAGAATTAGTTGCTGTGACTTAAAACAGTGAACTATATTTATTGGCTTTCGCAAATCCAGTACTCAGAACAATTTTTGGTTGGGGATAAATTATTTATTCTCAGCCAATTACTTCAACACGAGTGTCCAATTTTACCTGGGTTTGTGTTAGGCAATAATTTATTACAGCAGTTTTTAGCTGATTTAAAGGCTGAATTGTCAGCAGTAAATTCCCACAACTATCTGACAAAATCAGTCAACGACTATCAAACTTTACAGTCAGTCGCCAGAAGTAGTCGTCAGATTATCAATCAAGCTTTATTAAATCAAACCTGGCAAGCAGAAATATATCAGGCTGCACGGCAGCTAAATTCTGATAGCTTAATTCTCGAACCGTTTATTACTACTCCCTATGGTCAACACCGCTGGATTAGCAGTTTATGGCGATCGCACACCTGTAATAATACTCTAGAAGCTTTATCGAGAGCAATTAAGCTAGTTTGGTCAGAATTATTTACCGCCAACAGTCTGTTATATTGGCAAAAATTAGGCTTAACTAGCGATCTAGTTAATTTATCTATTTTGGTTAGACCTTTAAAAGCTGCCTACGCTTCAGGCATTGTTGAGGTAAGTCAAGAAAGTGTGGCAATCAAAGCTAATTGGGGTTTGGAACAAAGTTTGCTTCAGGCAGATGCTGAACCAGATCGATATTACGTCGATCGCCATACTGGGTATGTTTTATCGCAACACTTGGGTAATAAAAACTATGCTTATCGACCAAAATCCATAGATTTGAACCAGCCATCAGTCGATTGTCTAGAAGCCTATATTCCTGAGGAAAACTTAGCCGAGACTTACGTATTAGATTCTGAAGCGATCGCGCTTTTGCTTGAGTTAACTCAGGATATTATTGAAAAACAGCCACAAATAAAATATTTAGCTTGGACTGCATTTAAGTCACACTTTACCGCAACACCTCATTTTTACTTTACTCGATTCAACGATTATTTAATTTCTTCTGCTCCAGCAACTGAAAATATAGCTGCTTTAGCTCCATCATTACCAGTTCTACCTTTGTTAACTGGTGTTGCAGTTTCTTCGGGCAAGGTACAGTCACAAGTAACAGTAGTCAAAGATTTTGACGCTCACCACCAGCCAATTCCAGCTGGCTCAATCTTAGTAACTAAAGTAATTAACCCTCAGCACATATCTTTGATTAAGCAGGTAGGGGGCATCATTACCGAAATTGGTGGCAAAACTAGCCATGGTGCCATAGTAGCCAGAGAACTAAATATTCCTGCTGTGGTTAATGTTACAAACGCGACTGAAATTCTCCAGAACACAGCCACAGTATTGCTTAATGGTGATGATGGCAACGTCTATCCCGCCCAAAAGCATCAGCAATTAAGTTCCCATCAATCTTTTAACCGCTCCATACTTTCCCCCACTTATCCCATTGCCACTAAATTAATGGTGAACCTTTCTCAACCAGAAAGTATTGCTTCTGTGTCGAACCTACCTATAGATGGAGTCGGACTATTACGCTCGGAATTAATGTTAGCCGAGCTACTAGCTAGTCAAACTTTTGCTCATTGGCAGCAGTCTTTCCAGAGGGAGTTTGTTGCCACCCTAACTAATTTGTTGCGTCAGTTTACCGCAGCGTTTACCCCACGTCCTGTATTTTATCGCTCTCTCGATCGCTACGCTGAAGACTCACTTAATCCAGTTTCAAGGAGTAGAGGCACTTACGGCTATTTGAGCGATCCTACTTTATTCGATCTCGAGCTAGAAGCTTTAAAGACGGTTACAGCCGAAGGTTATGCTAATCTAAATTTAATTTTACCTTTTGTTCGCAGCGTTGAAGAATTCAAGTTTTGCGATCGCCGTATCGAAAATATTGGTTTGACTGCTCAAAATTCATTTCAAGTTTGGATCATGGCTGAAGTACCTTCTGTGCTTATGTTGTTATCTGAATATGCGCGTGCAGGGGTTAAAGGTATTGCGATCGGGACTAACGATTTGACTCAACTGCTTTTAGGAGTGGATCGAGAACAGAGTCAGTTTAGCGATCGCGGTTTAAACGCCAATCATCCCGCCATGCAAAAAGCGATCGCTAAAATTATTAAAACTGCTAAAGCCCATAATATGGAGTGCTGTATTTGTGGTCAAGCACCAGTCGAACATCCCAGTCTGATCGACAAGTTAATTCAGTGGGGAGTTGATACTATTTCCGTTGAACCACAGGCAGTAGGCAGGACTTATAGCGCGATCGCGCGTGCTGAAAGACGAATACTTTTAGAGCGAGTAAGGAGTAAGGAGTAAGAAGTCAAAAGCTAATAGCTTACAGCTAATGGCTAATAGCTATATGCCCGTGCATGATTTGCGACGCGAAGGACGCGACGTAAGGAGGACGCGACGTAAGGAGGACGCGACGTAAGGAGCTAATCCTTTAGGGCTAATCCTTTAGGGCTAATCCTTTAGGGCTAGTGCTAAAGCATACCGCTCCGCATATCCTTTAGGGCAATCGCGGATTCCCTTCGGATATGGTATACCTTGAATCAGCAACGCCATAATCTTATGTCTGGCAATTAGTTTTAGTTACTTGATGACGATAACGAAACATATCTTGGAGTCGAGCATCTACCCACCAGCCCAAGATCAATTCCGCCAAGAATCCTCCGGGAATTTCATAGGCGATCGCATCGGTTAATCTAGTCTTGCCTTCTTCTGACATAAATTCATGACGATGTACCCAAGATTCCATTGGTCCATCTGTTTGTTCATCGACAAAGAGGGAATTAGGCACACATTCAATATGAGTAGCAATCCAGCGCACAGGAATCCCTGCCAGAGACAAACGAAATTCGGACTTTGCCCCCACACCCAAACCTCCTTGACGGCGAATAATTTTTACTGGCTGCCAGGGAGGAGTCAGCAGATTAAGAAGATCGGGACGTTCATGAAACTGCCAGACTGTCTCTACAGGTGCATTAATTAAACTAGAATATCTAAAATTCAGCATTAGCTAAAAATGTAAGTTGGGGTCAAGAATTAAAATTTGGTCAGATTATTGTTGCGCAAAGCTTTTCACCGTCCTAAATCGTGTAGAGAATTAATTACCCTCGCACACTGTTCGGTTACAGCCTGTAAATCTTCTTTTTTAGTCGAAGACGGAGGTGCGATTACATCGCCAATACGAACTGTTAACGGCACGGGTTGAGGAAAAGATAAATCTTTAGCAATAATTTTTTCTGTGCCCCAAAGACTAACAGGTAATAGAGGCACTTGAGCCTTAGCTGCAATCCAGGCTGCACCCAATTTAGGCTCGGTAATCTGAGCATCAAGCGAACGAGTCCCTTGTAAAAAAACCGCTGCTACCCAACCTGACTCTAAAGCTGTCATTGCTGCGCGGAGAGCTGCGCGATCGCCCGTACTACGTTTAACAGGATATGCTCCATAAAGCTTGATCCCCTGCTTAAGAACAGGAATTTTAAACAACTCCTCTTTTGCCATAAACGCCAGAGGACGACCAACACAGTTAGATAAAATGGGCGGATCGAAATAGCTAGCATGGTTGCTAACAGCGATTAATCCCCCCGACTGAGGTACTTTTTCCGCCCCGTAGATCTTAATCCGAAAATAAGTATGTAGTGCGGGGCTAACTACCGACCACTTCAAAAGATGATACGCTGCCCAAGCAGCAAATGACTCTCGTTTCCCTTCCACAAACCTAGCTCAATAAATAACTCGTCAATCCTTTACTATATCCTGCTGTTTCGCTCCTTCGATCTTCTTAGCTGCTTTAATGCCTTGAACCAGTCGTTCCATTTCATTGCCAATTTGGTCTTTGTATTCTTCTGGTGCAGCTACGTAAGCTTTTTCAAGAATTGGTTGAGCTGCGATTAAATCTCCTTTTTTCTCCAAAACAAGAGCTTTAGCTAGGATAGGGCGAAAATCATCTCGATCTGCTGCGGCTAATTGATCGTAGAGAGCGATCGCCTCTTGATATCGTTTTTGGTTGGCGTATAGTTCTCCTAGTAGTAGTTCTACGGCTTCTTGATTAATCGAGGCAGCACTAGGACTATTATCTTGGGTAGCTAGCTTAATGGTCTTTTTGAGCAGCGCGATCGCTCTTTCTGGTAGCTCTTGAATTAAATACAAATTAGTAATACCACCTAAAGCATAAATATCTCCAGGATGTTCGGCTAGAACCTCATTATAAGCTGCTGCTGCTCCTTCATAATCTTCAATTTGTTGTTTTGCCTGAGCCAATAGAATCTTATATTCTGTTTGCTCTGGATGAAGTTGCGCTAATTTTGATAAAGGTGCGATCGTGTTCGGCAGATCTTTTTGCTGTAATCTAATTTTTAGCAGACCGTTTAATGCAGTATTGTTATCAGGCTCACGTTCCAAAACTTTTTGATAACCAGAAGCTTCGGCTTCGAGCTTAGTTAATTCTTGTTGTGAAAGTGTAATTACCTCATTATTGACATTTTGGGTAAATTGTTGTCCCTCAACCACGCTACCCACTAAAGGAAGAGCCGAAACAGTTATTAGGGAAAATAACATTATTCCCAAAACTAGATAAATCCAACGACTGCGCTTTTTATTCATGCTCTTATCACCAAATTAGAATCGGCAGATTATACTTGATTTGTTTGCTATGCTCAGCATACTTGCTCCAGTATTGTTTATTCTAAACTCGAAAGCCAACTGCTCAAGCTTTGTTTAGACATATAAAAACTACTGGTTATTTTAAATTACATGAGAGTATAAAATATGATCTCTCTTATAGTTTGATCTCTCTTACATCTTCTTGATGCAGTCGCTCTAAGAAGCAAGCCTTCATCGCGCTGCATCGCTAATAACGTTTGCGCTATCAAATCTCTATATGAATTCGGTTCAATATAATTCTAAACCACCCCAACAACCTTCCACTGCTGTCTATCAATCGGCTGAATCGACCATGTCTAACCAATTTCAAGATTCTGTCTCATCTAACCCCCAATCCCAGCCTACCCCAGAAAGAAAGCAACCAATTCCACCTCCTTCTCATCCACGACAATATCGCGCTATAGGCTTAATTCAAGCTAAATATCAGCAAAGTGCCGAACAGATGACTCAAGGCACTTTATTAACTACTGATGGAGCAGAAATAGAAGCGGTTTTGCTGGGTCGTATTATCAGCTTAATTAAAAACCATCTCGACCTAGAACAAGAACACCTGTGGGTAGTATATCCTAGAACCAAAATGCACGAAGATCGTCTTCATGCTCAAATTGTCGGGGTATGGGAACCAGAGACTTTAAGTCAAGATTCTGATGCAGAAGAGATCTTAGGTGAGAAAACAGATCACGGTTATTTCTCAATTCGAGGGGAAGTAATTTTTTACTCGACCGAAGAAAAAATTATCATTGTCAAAATTAAGCAATTTCCTCGTAAGGAAGGAGAGAAGCCTAAGTTCTTCAAACTAAAGTTACAAGGAGTTCTCGGCGAAAAACCTTTAAGACGTTTTTGGGATTTAAAAGTTCGCCTCGAAGGTGAAGATTTAATTATTGAGGAAGGAACGGATCTCGGTTTTGCTACCAAACGTAAGCCTAAATTTAAGAAAGATCCGAAAAAAATTCAGCTAAAGTCGGCTCGAAGCAATAAATCTAGTCCTACTGCTCGACCGATTTTACCTAAGAAAAAGAAGAGTGAATAGAAATCAAGAGTTAAAAGCGGGCAGTTAAGGCGGCTGAAGAAGTAAGAATACTCTTGCAAGACGCGTTTTGAGGAGGACAAGACGGGCGAAGTTTCCTCGCCCGCTTGATATGTCTGTTGGTCAGCTGACCACTCAAAAGCCACCTCATTCTAAAGAAATTATTGACCTATTAGTGTCTTGAGGCATAAAAGCGCGATCGCTAGACAGAGGCGCGACTGGTTCGGTCAAGGTAAACTTGCCTGTTTCAATCCATTTTTTTAACTCTTGCGCTACTTTGAGTGAACGATATTTGCTGGCTAGGGGAGCAACTCTGACGGACTTACCATCAATAATTACATAGCCTTTTTGTAGCTGTTCGTAGCTGACCAAGCCAAAAGTAGGGCGAACTCGGCGGGGAATTGAAAAATCAATTACAGGAGCAACAATATTCTGGTCTACCACAGAGCAATTTTGGATTACCTCTTCTTTGGTTACTGGCAAAGCTATCCCTACCCCAAGCATGAGAGAAGGACCATAATTTTTGAAGTAGCATCCTCGCACCCAGTCAGCATCCATCTGTTTAGCATCGCCAATTAACGCTACCGTAGCAGCAGGACCGATAGGAGTGCGATTGGGTAAGCGTTTTTGCAGTGGGAAATGTTGTGTTCCTTCCCAGGCAATATAGCCTATCCCACCTCCCAAAAAGATTTTGCTGCCAATGCCTACCGAGGCTAAGTCTGGATCGTTGAGCAAAGGGGAAATTGCCCCAGGATTGGAATAAACCGCGTTGCCCAATCTAGGTTGTAAAGTTCCCAAATAAGTATATAAAGTGCGATCGCCTCCGTTAACTCCCACAATAAAGTTTTGGTAAAGATTACGGGGGTTAAATAAGTAAAATTGATTGATTTTGTCTTTGGTAATAGTATTTTCCCAAATCGCACGAGGATAGCAATCGGTTTTTTGCCCAATCGCCTTAAGTTGAACTGATTTACCGGCAATCAAGTCTTCAATAACATGACCACCGCCTTTTTCTGTGCCGATACCTTCGCGTAGACTAGGATCGGTTTCCTGTAGGTTATAATCGGCTGTTGCCGTTGCTCCTAAGTAAAGATCTACAGCACCGAAAGCTGCATAGGCAGCTATGCCATCTAGCCAGCACTGACGAATCTTAATCGGTGGATCGGTATGTCCCAGGTTGATAATTGCCCCTGAAGACTCCATTGGCTCAAATGTTCCAGTGGTAACAACATCTACTTGTTTAGCTACCTTAGTTACCCCAAGCTGGGCAACTTTGGCTTTAACCTCTTCTACTGTCCAGGCAACAGCTTGATTACGAATGATTTTATCGTTGATTTCGGCGATCGTCCGCATAGTTATTTATTCATCGAACATCCATCGTTACTTGCTACTTTTCTTCGGCTTTTGCCACTTCTTCTATCTTAATTGGCTCTTCTATACGACGATTTGCCGCAATAGAATAATTCCAATTATCTAAAACATCCTTAATAATTACTTCTTTAAACCAAATCTGACCGACTACTGTTAGGGGTAAAGACAGAAACAAACCCAGAAAACCAAAAAAAGTAGCAAAAAATAATTGAGACACAAGCGTGATCGCAGGAAGCAAAGATACCTGCTGTGCCATAACTATCGGAGTTAAAATATTGCTTTCGACCTGTTGAATAATTATATAAAGTATTAAGACTGCTACAGTTTTCCAAGGAGCTTCAATTAAAGCGATCGCCATAGGAGAAAGTACACTCAAGGTAGGACCTAAATTAGGAATAAAAGTCATCACCCCTGCCAGCATTGCTTGAGACAAAGCTAGGGGAATTCCTAAAATGAGTAGTCCGATAAAGCTTAAAACGGTAATCACTACCATATTAAATAAAATTCCCACTAACCAGCCTTCAAGTCCCTCAGTGCAAAGATCTAATATTTCTTCGACTCGACGACGATAAAAGGCAGGAAACAAGCGTGTAAATCCCTTGCGATATGGATTGGGATCGACCAACAGCATCAGGGTAATTGCTAGCAACAACAATGTACCTAACAAAACTCCTAGAGAATTGTAAAAAATTGTTAATCCGCCACCTAAAAACTGCTTCACTAATGGCTGTAACTGCCGATTTAATTCATCAGTATCTGGCAAAAAACTAATTACTCTAGGATCGAGGCGTTCGGATAATAAATCTATCCAGCTATTTAATCTTTCAATTCCCAAAGGAACTAATTCTCCTAAAGCTTGAAACTGATCGATAAAAGGCGGAACGATAATCCACATACAGCCAATCATTACAGCAATCAGTGAGAACATTGACAAAAATACTGCATCGATCCGTTTTATCCCCCGTTTTTGAAAACTTTTGACCAAAATATTCAAAGAAGTTGCTAAAACAATCGCCGTGAATAGTAATAGCAATATCTGTTTAATTTGCCATAAGATATACAGAGAAATGAAGAAAACAATTAGACCAATCCAAGTACCAAAATTCACCTTTCGCAACTCCTTTGAGGAGGAAGACTAGGAACAAAGCTGCTCTATAGGTTAACCTGCTTTATTATTTTCGGTGTTTTATTTTATTGATTATTAATTTACGAAATTTGTTCTCGTTACTCGCTACTATTGCTTTAGTATCTCATGTTGACGCAATACATTTTGTAATTTATCTATAGTATCGCCAGCCTAAAACTAATCCAAACGTTAAAGACGGTGTTAATACGATAGTTAATACAGTGCTTGTCGTAGGTTGAAGAAGTAAATACTGTCCTCCATATTTGATGAGCAACGACAGCCCTGTAGAGAATAATAATATTTTAAGTATAAAATCGGCTTGAGTATTCATTAAACTGCACCAGAATTTGAGTAATTAGTATAGATAACTTTAACAGTCTCTTAAATCTCAATAGAACAACTTGAATGAGATTTATTAATTGGTGATCAATTCGGGTGTTGGTAATTTTCGTTAAGTTTGCCGACAAGCTTTAAGTAAAATCACTATAAATTAAGCGTTTAATGTTAATTCTTAGCAAACTTATCTCAAAAGCTGGATAAATTCCTCTACAGTTAAATCAGCTTGCCTAATAATTGCACGTAAAGTTACTCGGTCTAATTCTTGAGAATTTAGGTAATAAGCCAATCGACGAAGGATTTAATTGACCAGCTTTTATTGGAGAAGATTCCATTGACAGGAATTGGCGCCAGTTACAGACGTTTGACAGCCATGGCTGGAAGGGTAAGTCAATGATAAATATGCCTCAGTTCCTCGGTCAACTAGAGCAAAAGCCAAAAAAAAGGCAAATTAGCAATTGAGTGTGCTGAAATTTGGTTATTTGTGACTAACAAAGGCAACAAACATTGGGTTTGGTTGGCTAAAGATGCTCAAACCCGAGAAATTGTAGGTGTTTATATTAGCGATCAGCTTTGCTGGTGCGCTCCGCGCCATCGCAGCAGAAATGAAGCGAGAAAACTATGGAAGTCCTTACCTCCAGTCTATCGACAGTGAGCTGTTTGCCAAGCGTGACTTCTGGTACGCTTACAAAACACTAATTCCTTCAAAACGCCATCGAGCGTTCGGGAAAGAAACAGGCAAAACTAATGATCTTGAAAGGTTCAATTGTACTTTACGCCCAAGAGTTTCTCGATTAGTCCGAAAAACTCGATCATTCTCCAAAAAGATTGAAAATCAGATCGGGGCTATTTGGTATTTTATACATTACTACATTGATAATGGGTCGTCCAAACAAAGAAAACTCCTTAACTAGAAAAAACGTAATTGAAGCTGCGATCGCCTGTATTGAGAAAGGAGCATCTGCCCTTGGCGTTAACCGCGTAGCTAAGAAATTGGGTATTAAACCTCCTGCTATCTATAAACATCTTCAAGGAAATGCACAATTAAAGAAAGCGGTGGCATTAGCGATATATAAACTTTATTTCGCTCAATTAAGGCAGAAAACTGCAAATATAAAAGAACCTCTTGCTTTATTAAAGGCTGGTGGATTTGCTAGTCGTGAATTTGCGCGATGAGGCTCCGCCTCCGCTTGGCGATCGCATCCAGGGCTATTTCAAGTAATGATGCAGTTTCAACTACAGCCCGACGATCCTGAGTCAGCTTCGATTATCCAAGAATCACCAAGTTTTTTCCAAGTTTTTGGGAATTCTCAAGTCTTAAGCCAAACCAAATCGATCGACATCATGCGAATGGTTAATTCGGCAATTGTCGGTTTTATTGCCGAATTAACAGTCGCGAATGTTAACGTTACCTCGCTCTACAGATGAGAGTTTTGCAGTAATGCTTCATGCTTTAATTGAAGCAATATAATATATAAAAACTAATTAAACTGTTAGCAAAGCTTTTATGAATTCAAATTCAAATCAAATTTATCCTGTAGTTTGGCAAGACAACCAAGTATTGCTTATCGATCAAACTCGTCTACCAGGAGAATATAGCTATGTTGTGATTGACCGTAGCTTAGACATGGCACAGGCAATTAAAACCATGATTGTTAGGGGTGCGCCAGCTATTGGAGTAGCAGCAGCTTATGGAATGTATTTAGGTGCAACCGAAATCGAAACCAGCGATCGCACTCTTTTTCTCAAGCATTTAGAACAGGTTGCTAATTTGTTACGACAAACTCGCCCTACGGCGGTTAATTTATTCTGGGCGATCGCGCGAATGCTGAAAATGGCACATGAAGAGATTGGCACCATTGCCGAAATTAAAAGTATTCTACTTGAAACTGCCCAAGAGATCCAGGCAGAAGATTTGGCAACTTGTCAGGCGATCGGCGATTATGGTTTGAGCGTGTTGCCAACCACACCCCAAAAACTCAGGATTCTGACGCATTGCAATGCAGGTTCATTAGCGACGGCAGGCTATGGTACTGCATTAGGGGTAGTTCGCTCTGCTTGGCGTGAGAAGCGTTTAGAAAGAGTATATGCTGATGAAACTCGTCCTCGTTTACAGGGGGCAAGGTTAACTGCTTGGGAGTGCGTTCAGGAGAATATCCCTGTAACTGTAATTACCGACAGCATGGCTGCTCATTGTATGCAGCAAAACATGGTCGATTTGGTAGTGGTAGGCGCAGATCGCATTGCCAGCAATGGAGATGCGGCGAACAAAATTGGCACTTATGCTTTGGCGATCGCCGCTCAGGCGCACAAAGTTCCTTTTTATGTTGCTGCGCCTTTTTCTACCATTGATTTCAATCTAGCTCACGGTAGTCAAATTCCCATCGAAGAACGAGATGCGACAGAAATAGCTAAGATTGGCAACACTGCGATCTGTGCTGAAGGAGTAGAATTTTATAACCCTGCTTTTGATGTTACTCCTGCCAATTTAATCAGCGGCATTATTACCGAAAAAGGTGTAATTGAACCTAGCTTTTTAATTGCTCATCGCAGTGCTGTAGCTTGAAGTTATAAATTTGCCTAAGATTAAATAAACTAATTACTTGGCTAAATACGTTGTTTTTGCTACATTTGATTGCTCTTCATTAAGCCAGTTGACAGGTTTATAAGTTCCAAATACCCGATCCCACCAATCAATAGCTAAACCAAAATTACTGTCCCATTGCTTGTTTTTGTGATGAACGTAATGAATGGGCATCTTCATCCAAAAGCATTTATGTGGATTGTTGTGCTGTATTTGATGGGCGTAAGAGGCAAAAGCAGCGAAGGCGACTGTACCCAATACCATAATCGTCCCGAAGGATACAGAAATTAAAAAAGCTGGTAAGACTAATAAAGATACTAGACTGAAATCTAGAAAATCCTCCAAAAATCCTTTGGATGTATTGCTGCGATGATGACCATAATGAGCTGTAATGCCGTTGCCAAATTTGGGGTAAATGTGCATAAAACGGTGAACCCAGTATTCCAAAAAGCTGCCAAAAATAAAAGCAAATATGAAACAACCAACTGATTGCATAGTGTTTTAGTCTGTCGTCATTAAGTTAACTTTGTTGAGTTTACTTCACAAAGCATTACTTAATGGGTAAGGATCAAAATTTTTTGCTTCAAATATCTGATTTTGAGATACCAAAAAATTGTCTTGATGAAATGATGCAGAAGTCACAGATTACTCCGCCGTCCTAAAAGATACCGCTCCGCGTCCTAAAGGATTAGAAGTTCGCGACGCGCAGGACGCGACGTAAGGAGCTAATCCTTTAGGGCGAGTCATGCACGGGCAACGCAACTTCGCGCTGCTGTGACCGTTGGTCAATCTGACAATTCTCAAGGAAATGTTTCCCCAAATTCAGCCAATCAATGAGTAGTTACTCCAATTCTCAGGTTTTAGAGCGATAAATTATCGATGAGATTGGAGCACGATCAAAGCCGTAAACTAACGATATTTACCTTCAGTATCAGGGCTTTCCATACGTGGTAGTCCCATACTGTAATTGCGAACTCTAGCGTTTAAGTTATAGCTGATCTCACCCTTAAGTAATAAAGAGCGAATAAAATGCTCTAGATCTGACCCAATACGGCGCAGATTATATTCATTTAAATCTTCACCATTGTTCTGTTCTACCAGTTCATCAAATTTACCATAGACCTTTTGTAGTGTATCTTCACTCCAGTTAAACTCATTGTCTGGGTCAATGTCTAAAGTCAAGACATTATCACTAGGAATTAACTCATTGTCCTTGACTTCTGCACTATATAAGCGAACGTGACGAGTAGTTGATTTGACGAGCATACTAATATTTTAGGAATTAATTTACCAGAGCATTTTGAGAGAATGTTTTACGTAGGGGCGATTCGTTCATCGCCCTAGTCATGTCGATCTAAACCTAACAAATATAACTATCCTAATTATTTATAGGCTATTTATAGGCTTTGATGCACTCTTCAACCAAAGGCGTAACCGCATCTACATCTTTCCAGCCTTGAATTTCAGTTACTTTTTTTTCAAGATTTTTATAAGTTCTAAAAAATTCGGCAATCTCTTCTAGGCGATGGGGAGCAAGATCTTTAAGAGACTTGACCTCATTGTAACGCGGGTCTTCGGCGGGGACGCAAAGAATTTTCTCATCGCGATCGCCACCGTCGATCATTTCTAACATTCCAATAGGTCGAGCCGCAATCACGCATCCAGGAAAAGTCGGTTCATCCATAATTACCATTCCGTCTAATGGATCGCCATCATCAGCCAAAGTATTAGGTACAAATCCATAGTCATAAGGATATTTTACTGAGGCAAACAAGACGCGATCTAAAGCAAAGGCGTTCATGTCTTTATCGAATTCATATTTGTTTTTACTTCCGCCAGGAATTTCAATTAAAACATTAATTACACCAGGTTCAGGTTGTGCAGGTATAAGAGATAAGTCCATAAAATTCTCCGAATACTAAACTAGTGAATTTACAACGATGATTTAGGTTCAGAAGTTAAAATCTTCTCAGGTTAGTGATTAATCTAAGTCTTGTTAGACCTAATAAAACCGCCCTGAAGCATTCTACCTGATTGGGAAACCAAATCTCGATCCAATTGATTACTTAATTATCCTCAATTGGCTTTAATTAGCATCGGTTACTTGTGTTTCTTGCTTGTTACAAATTTCTAGCTGTTAAAAATCAAAGTGCATAAAAAATTTCTGGGTAACGTATCCAGTTACCAGGGATGACGCTATAGTTCTCAATTACGCCAATGATAGTTGCAATCTAGCAATTAGCTGATGTAGGAGAACAAGATAAATAAAAATATATAGCCAACTTTCTAATTACTTTCTATTGAATTCATCCTGCAAACAAACTAGTTCTCAAATTATAGGAGACGACAAATGAAAACTACTGCACCTTTGGCTCTATTTTCTTTTACCGCTTTGCTATCTTTATTACCTACGCTAACTCCTTCAGTTAGTGCCTGTGCCATTGTCGATACAACTGCTCAAGTTGCAATTCGAGGCGATCGCAATACACCCGCACAGCAAGAAAACAATATTACTGCTGCTGTCGATGACAATTGTTTTAATAACACTGTAGTAGGCAATACAACTCAAGTAGGAATTGGCGCAGGTCAAGTCGTACAGTCTAATCAAGGACAGTATTTTGTTGGTGGCGGTGATGGGAATGACACTGGTTTGACAACGCCTACAGTTATAGTTACGCCTGATACTCAAGTAGATGTTTATAGCCCTGCTCACGATCCTAAGTTTCTTAATCATCTCCGTCCATAGCTACTAAACTTGTAAAGTAGATAAAAGAAGATGATCTATATAACTAAACATGGTTAACCTTGGTTCGCCTCTAACTACTGATACTAATCCTAACGATAGTTTTGCCATTACCATTGCACCTTTGTCTTTAACAGAAGCGTATCAATTAGCTGATGATGCAGCTAACGGTGCGGTAGTGGTTATGAGTGGCACGGTACGCAATCAAACAGAGGGGAAAGCCGTAGAGTATCTTGAATATCAGGCTTATCAACCGATGGCGATCGCCGTTTTTAATTCTATTACGGCTGATATTCGTCAGCAATGGCAAGATGCCAATCGGATTGTAATTCATCATCGAGTCGGCAAGCTAAAAATTGGAGAAATTAGCGTAATTGTTGCCGTAGGCTGTCCCCATCGTGGCGAAGCTTTTGCTGCCTGCCGTTATGCGATCGATACTCTTAAACATAATGCACCTATCTGGAAGAAAGAATTTTTCCGCGAGGCAAATGGAACTTCCCATAGTACTTGGGTTTCTATTGGTGCTTGCGAGCAAGATTAGCAGCAGCTAAAAATATTTGGTTTAAGTTTGATTAAAAAAATTAAATCTCAGGCGTTTAAGTAAGTAGTATTTAGGCGATCGCCATCATAGTTTTGAATTATCAAACAATTAAGTAAAAAACCAAGAGAATATTCGTGATGGACATATAATCCAAAATGTTGAAATTAACTTCGCTATTTTACTATGGTCGCTCAATAACAACCAAAAATAAATTTAGATTTTCGCTAATCAAAAAATTACAGAACTTCCCGTTTCAAATATGGTTGCAAGACATCGGGTACTTTAATTGTGCCGTTTGATTGCTGATAATTTTCTAAAATTGCTGCCATAGTACGACCTACGGCAAGTCCTGAACCATTTAAAGTATGAACATACTCTGTACCTTTCTTCCCTGCCTGTTTAAAGCGAATATTTGCTCGACGGGCTTGAAAGTCTCTAAAGTTGGAACAGCTAGAGATTTCACGATACATCCCCGCAGCAGGCAGCCACACCTCTAGGTCATAGCATTTTGCAGCCCCAAAACCCAGATCGCCAGTACAAAGTTCCAAAATGCGATAGGGCAATTTTAAAGCCTGAAGGATTGCTTCGGCATTCTCTACCAAAGCTTGATGTTCAGCATCGGAGGTTTCAGGGGCAACTAACTTAACCAACTCTACCTTATTAAATTGATGTAGCCTAATTAAGCCTCTGGTATCTCTTCCTGCACTACCCGCTTCTCTTCTAAAACAAGGAGTGTAGGCACAATGATGAATAGGTAGTTCCGTATCTTCAATAATTTCATCTCGATACAGATTGGTAACAGGTACTTCCGCTGTGGGAGTTAACCAGAGATCGTCGTTGCTACACTTAAAGCTATCTTCGGCAAACTTGGGCAACTGGCTAGTACCCTGGAGAGAATCACTATTTACCAAAATAGGCGGCATAACTTCGGTATAGCCAGCCTTAATTTGGGTATCTAGCATAAAGCTTATCAAAGCTCTTTCTAATGCCGCCCCTGCACCCACGAGGTTGACAAAGCGACTCTGTGCCACTTTGACCGCCCGCTTGAAGTCTAAAATGCCTAATTTTTCACCAATTTCCCAGTGTGGCAGGATGTTTTGGCGATCGCTTATGTATTCATCACCCCAGCGTTTAATTTCGACATTTTCAGCTTCGCTTTTGCCAATAGGGGTGGATTTGTCAGGAAAATTGGGTAATTCTAACAGCAAAGCCTCTATTTTGGCTTTCAACTCTTTTTCCTGAGGTTCTAATTCGCTTAACTTGGTTTTAAGATCATTACCTTCAGTTTTTAGCTGGGCGATTTCTTCTCCTTGAGGATCGCTGCCGCTACCAATTTTTTGACCAATTAGTTTACCAATTTCGTTACCCCGTGCGCTAAGCTGACTGCGGTTAGTTTCTAGTTCCCGTGAAGCGCGATCTAATTCGACAATTGGTTGAAGGTCATAATTACCATTACGACGATTGATTAATTCTTGTACTTTTTCCGGGTTGGCTCGAATTAGTTTGAGATCTAGCACCGCTATTATTTTTGATTCATTGGCTTATTTTCTTTATGTTAGGATACCTCCTTTTTGAATTATTTAATAATATATTTAAAATTGACAAGCATATAGATCGATAACTATTATAGATATGAAGGGAGGCTTTATCGATAAGTTTAATGCCCAAGAAATTTACATTGGAAATTACAGACAAAACTATTTGGACGAAATCAAAACAAATGTTAATCGCGCCCAAATTTTTAATTTCTACTTTAACGATACTGTCAATCGCTACGACTAGCGAGAGGGATTCTTAGGAAATGGTTGGGTATTTCCAACTTCACTATGAGTACTATTATTTCGATGCTTATTCTTGCCAGCAAGTCCAGCTAACCCTAACAAACCAAGGAGACCTAACCATCCCCAGTCAAAGCTGTCATCTTCAACTGCAACAGTCTCGACTGAATCTGTTTCTGTCTGTGTCTGTCCTAAAGCACTAAAAGGAATAACTGCCAAACTGATCGCTAGCAAGCCGGCACCTGAAAGTTTGTATAGATGTGAAAGTTTCATCAGATAGATCTCCAGATCTTAATTTAAGATTTTCGATTGTTTTTTCATCTCAAAACAAGCTTACTATTTTGTTTTAGATAATCAATCAATCTTTAGTTTGATAAATTAATCTTATAAATTCAAAGGATTTCAAAATTCTTCCTTAAAAAATAAGCCTTGCCATATACATTATTGCTGAGAAACTCCCAATTTATTTTTCTGTGTATATCTTGCAAATGACCAAACAATTAAATTGGTACATCTACAGTTGCAAACTATATATTTTTCATTGAACATATCTCAATGCCAAAAATAATTTGGTAATCGCAACTAAAATATTATTACCAGCAGGGTTATTGAGACCATTGACTACGAATGCGATCGATTGCTGCGATAATCTTCAGCGTTTCGTCTAAAGGCATGATCTGGCTTTCTAATTGACCATTTTGCAGGCAGTTGATTACTTCGGTTGCTTCATAGTTATAACCATTGCCTTCTAATGGTTTGACAATCACTCGCTCTGACTTAAGTAAGCCTGATACAGAGCGATATAAACCCCTAATCAAAGAATTCTGTTTGGCAGCAGCAACTAACTTTTGTTTAGAACTAAGCGCAATTAAAGGAGAGGGAAAAGTTTGAGTTGAGGGAGAAAACTGACTGACGGAGATCTTTTCGGGCATAATAAATAGCTCTTCAATTAAGATTTTGCCTGTTGTTCCCATAATTACAGCCTGATTGGAAGTACGAGTGCGTAGAGACTGAGAGAGAACAGCCAACTTTCCCTGAGGATATTTAAGTAGAATTGATGACTGCTCATCTACACCAGAGGCACAAATAGATGCTTGGGACAATATTTGCGATGGTTCACCTAAAAGATAATAAGCTAGAGAAAGACCATAAACGCCTCGATCTAGCAGTACCCCGCCACCAAATTCTGGGGTAGAAAAAGCATTATTAGTATCAATCAAAGGATAACCAAAGTCAGCCGTCAGCATTTTGACATCGCCAATTTTACCTTGTTCAACCATGATTTTTACCTGCTGAATTAGGGGCATAAAGCGCATCCACATTGCTTCCATGCAAAACAATTTCTGGCGACGTGCCAAATCAATTACTTCTCGGGCTTCTTGGGCATTGATGGTAAAGGGCTTTTCGCAGAGAACAGGTTTACCAGCCTCTAAACAGAGAATACAGAGATCTTTGTGGGTATGGTTAGGAGTGCCAATATAAACCACATCAATATCTGGATCTCGAACTAATTGTTCATAGCTATCATAAGCTCGTGGTACTTGAAATATTTGGGCAAAAGCTTGGGCATTACTCGCTTTTCTTGAAGATACGCCGAATAACTGAGCGTTATTGACAAACTTCAGACCTTTGGCAAACTCTCCTGAAATAAATCCCGTACCTAGTATTCCCCAGCGTATAAGTTGTGATGGCATATTCGCATTTCAAAAAAGAAAATATTTTCTCGCTGTTTCTAACTTTAATAATTGCTATTCCTAGCTTATTTAGCCCAGGGCATTGGTTCAACAGGATCGAAAGTAGATTTGACTGTATAAGTACTATTAGTTTCTGTGGCATTATGAATTGCTAAAACTAATTCGTTGACATGAAGCGAGTATTTGGCAGAAATACGACAAGGACGTTTTTCTTTAATTGCATTAGCTACTTCAGCAATACCTCTAGCAAAATCCATTTGGAAAGCACCGCGATAAGCATATTTTTTGGGTTTATTACCTGTTAAAGGGTATTTTTGTTTGATTGGACTAATAATCATTTTTCTTCTGATATTAAACATTCGTTTAACGTGTACAGGAGAATTATAAAACCAACAATCTGGAGTACTAAGTATGCCCTTATCACCAAAAATTCTTAAAGAATGATCGTGGGCAGCAATAATACTACAGGTTAATCTGACTACTACTCCCGAAGCAAATTTAATACAGGCTATAGAAAAGTCGGGAGCATTCAAATTTAGGGGAACACCAGTGTTCTTGTCTGCGATTAAAGTTGAACTAAAGCCCGTAACGGTTTCTGCTCGCCCAAAAAAAGCAGGAAACCAAGAAAGGTAGTATCCTGCGTGTTCTAAGGTACAACCAACTTCAAACTCATCTTTGTATGGCCAGGGAATACCAGATTGACTAAACCAAGACTGGTAAGGCATCTTGTGCAGCAGCCCGTCATCCATTTCAGCATAAACTGCATAAGTCTTACCAACCGTTTCTTCTCGTAATGCTTTCCAAATAGTTTGTGCCGTTTCGCCCAACAGACTACAAGGAGCTGAAGAGAGATAAAGTCCTTTTTGTTTAGCGACTTCTACGAGTTTTTCTGCTTCTTTTAACTCCATCGCCAATGGTTTTTCGGAGTAAACGTGTTTATTGGCTTCGAGGCAAGCTAGATTTAATTCAAAATGGCTTTTGGGGTTAGTTAAATTGACTACCAATTCGACTTGAGGATCTTCTAACAATTCCTCAAAAGAATCATATGTGGAAACAGAATGGTATCGAGCAAAATTTTCAGTTCTGATTCGATCTAAATCATATACTCCTGCTATTTTTAAGTGTGGATAATTTTTTAAGGTCGTTAAATAATAGTCGGCTACAAAACCGCAGCCGACAATAGATATATTGATTTCCTCAGACATTTCTCAACTAATTTAGGTTTTCAGATTTTATCTTAATATCGATCCAGGGTTTAAGTTTCAGATCGTTCTATAATTAATTCCCTGCTACCGTTAATCTGATTTGTTAACACAGATCGACAATTAAAAAGTTGTTTAAAGAAATGTCTGAACAAAGTAAGCTAAAACACTGATTTGAGAATCCGCTGAAAGCTACAATTCATAGTTTTTGCTCAATAGCTTGTTTTAAAAATGAATTGCAATATTTTATGGCACCCGCTTTTCTAAGTATTGACCAATGGTAATTTCTTCTCCTGCGCGGGAGATAATCGTTTGTCTGGTGCGGTATTTGCTGCCAACTAATTTAATTTCTTCTTCAAAAACATTGGCATTGTATTCGGTACGCAAACACATCGTCTCAGAGTTAGGGAAAGAACATATTGCCACGATTGGTTTGGGTGTTGCAAATCCGCGATCGCGATACAAAATGTTTCCCTGAATGCCAAAGACTGTTGAACCATTAACCGGCTTGCGATTTTGATTGGTATAGTTGCTTTGCCAAGTTACTTTTGTTCCACAAACTAGTGCTGCTAAATTTTCTAATTGATGACTTTTAGCTAGTTCAATTAACTCTGGCGCACCCTGTTCCAAAAAAGCAATATTAAGTAAGCTTTCGACTTCTTGAGGTTCAACGTCTTGGTTCAGGCTGTAATATCTTCGATGGGAATTCCAGTTACCCGCCGACTTACGGAAAAAGTCAACTGCCAAAGTTTGTAAAGCTATATTTGTTGTTTCCCCAGCTATCATTTAGGCTTACCTCTTTTGTAAGAACAGTATAGAATCTTTGCTGTCAAGCATTAATACTCTGTACGTAATATATCTTATTATATCACGCACCAATATTGTAGACATTCTGTCTTTAGCCGTATTGTGATTGATAATACGGAATTAACTTATATTTGTGATTTTTCATGATGTCAAGTGCTCACAATTTTGTTTTTAGGTTGGCTGCGAGTCTTGTCCTAATTATTTTTTCTAGCCTCTGCTGGATTTTTCCTGCTGTTGCCATAACTCAGAAGCTGGAAATGAATAGCGTTACAGGATATACGATCAAAACTACTTTCAGCTACGATGAGCAAAGCTTGGTCACAATTTCCGAACGTGGCACAGGCACAACGAATGCTTTAAATTCTTTAACAGTTAGCTTCTATGATCCTTCGGGATCGATGATCGCTAGTTATGACAACATCGTAGATGGAGTTGGGCAAAGTGATTATCTGGAATTTAATTATGACCCTGCAACACGGCAGTTGTTAGGAAAAATAGATTTTGGCGGGGAGTCGGCTGGAGAAATATATCTTAAAGGGGAGATTGATCGAGAATTATCTTTGATTAAAGTAGAAGCATCGGGAGAAGAAAGAGCGCTCGATCGAGTAGTAAGTAGCAAGTGATTTCAGTGTGGGGACTAGTGCCAAAATTACGGGCATTTTTTTTGAGCAAGTTTTTGAGCAGCCTGATTGAGGTAAAGTCTTCGTTGACCACTAATTAAATAGGGTTCGATCGCTCCTTGAGGTAAATTTAAAGTCAAAGGATCATTATAATCGTCAGGCTGACGCAAAAAATCTGTCAGAAATACTACAGGGCGATCGCTATCCCAGTAGGTTTGTAGTTCTGTTTGAGCGATCAGGTATTGAGGCGGAGAACCAGGAAATTGTGGTGGAAGCCGATTTTTACCACCGTCAGAGATAATCATTACAGTGCGATAAGTATTTTCTTTGACAACTGCCCATCCCAACTTATGTTGAATATGTTGAATATTATTAGCAGTCTGAGCCTGATTTAAATAATAGCCGATCGCTCCTGCTGCGCCGATTTCTCGCGAGCCTTCAAATGTCCAAAGAGTATCAATACCCAAACAGAAATTTGCCTGTTGAACTAGATTTTTTGAGGAACGTATATTTTGATAGAGAACAAACCCTTGAATAGTAGCCAAATAGGTAATAGTTAGAACTACAAATAAAGGTAGCCACGAGAGAGACGAACGCTTTAACATTGCAATCCCTGAAGCAAACCAGCCCGTTCCCAAAGCGATCGCTATGATAATAATTAATCTGGTAATTGCTGTAGTTTGCAAAACAACTGGCAACCAAGAAACTATTACAGGAAAAAGAGCAATTACGCTATAAAAGCTGACTCCCAAAATTAGAGAAATCGCACCATACAGATTGCTCGTTTTAGCTAGTACAGAATGACTAACTGTTTGTACCGAAGAACTACAGAGTGTATCTACAGGGTAAGGATGAATTGCCTTGGGTAAAGGGTAATTAATTATGCTTGACTGCTGTTTGATTCGTGGCGAAGAGCGATAATGTTTTTTCCACCAGCCAGCACACAAAACAACATAGGGAGGAATAGCAGGAATACTATAGTAAATCAACCGCGAAGAAAGGGGTAAAAATAAAATTATTGGTAAAATTGCCGCAGCAGACAATAAAAATACGCCGTCACTATTTTTGCGATCGAGCCAGGAAGCGTTGGCGCTCGATCCTCGTCGCCATTCTTTCCAGGTAGATTTAATAACCGATGGTAAAAATAAGATCCAAGGAAAACACCAACAGGCGGCGATCGCCAGATAACCCACCGCACTAATTTTGGAAACTTCATAATCTGGCGGAAAACGGCGATCTAACAGGCGATCAAAATGCTCATTAACAATAAAATAATGCCAAAAACCGGGATTTGCCTGCTCTACGGCAATAAACCAGGGTAAAACAAGCAACAAAATCAATAATAGTCCCTGATATAGCTTAATCTGCTCAATTATCTTCCAATCTTGTCGAATAATGATTAGTGCCAAGCAGCCAAGCAAGGGAAAAACTAACCCAATTAAACCTTTAGTTAGAATGCATAGAGCTAAAGATAAATATGCACCCCACCAATTTAGACGCGATTGAGGTTGATAAAGCGATCGCCAGAGAAAATAATTACTGCTTAATAATAAAGTTCCTAGCAAGACATCGATCAAAATCTGATGTGTAAAAATAAACCAGCCTAGAGTTACCGACAGCATCAAAGCAGCGACTCTACTGGAATTAATTCCCCAAAGTTCTCCAGTCCATTTCCAGGCAAAAACTATGCCTAGCCAACCTGTTAAACTGATCGGCAGTCTGGCGGCAAATTCTGTTGAACCAAAAATGCTAGTAGAAAGCGCAATCAGCCAATATAGGAGTGGCGGCTTATTGAGATAAGGAGAACCATTGAGGTGAGGAGTAATCCAATCATTGCGCCAAATCATTTCTTGACCAACCATGGCAAAATGACCTTCGTGGGGTTCATATAAACCATAGCTGCCGATGCCTAGTAGCGTTACTATTAATGCCAGCAATAGAATCGAAATATCGACCCAGTTAAGATTTTTAATAGTCAATCGCATTATTGTTGAGGTATCAGTGTTTGGTGCAGAAACTTATGGTTTTTAGAACAACGGTAAATTTTAGAGTTAGTTTTTTTAATTAGCCAATGTTTAGTTAAAACTTAGCTTAGATTATTTGGCTCAAATAGGGAATAAGTTATTTTAAGCGGATACGAACTTTCTTTCGAGGATCTTGTTTTCTAATCCAGCCCAAAAACTTGCTCATTTTGGGTTCGGACTTAAGCTTATTTAAAGTATTGAGTTCTTTGGCTAAATCTAAGTTGCTATATAAAGCGTGAATTTGTCGATGACAGGGGGAACAAATATCAATGGTTAGGCCAGAATCGGCTTGTTTACGTTTGACTGTTTGTCGAGGAACGAGATGATGAGTCGTTAGCTGTTCAACATCGCGATCGCATAATTGGCAAAGCATACAAAAATAATTAATTTAAAATTAATTTAAAATTGAACCGATATTATCTATTTTTAGTCTAAAGAATCAGGCGGCTTTTGGGTAAGAATCTTCTTACCCAACCTCGACAGTTCCTATAACGGGGCGGCAGTCGCTTCAACGGAGGGAACCTCCGCAACGCGCTGCCTTGGGAACCCCCGCAACGGACTGTGACGCGAACTTCTAATCCTTTAGGACTCGCAAAACGCGCCGTAAAGAACTAAACATTGCTAAAAAAGATGAGCAAAATGTTAGCTGGTGAACTAGCTAGTACAGCAGATGTAGAAGCAGAAACAAGAGTGCCAACAGAACAAGAATTAATCTGGCTGTGCCAGCAAGGCGATCGCGCTTGTTTTCGTCTGCTTTATCAACGTTATCAACAACGGGTGCGCTCTACTCTCTATCAGCTATGTGGCTCATCATTACTAGATGACTTGGTACAAGAGGTTTTTCTCAAAGCTTGGAACGGACTACCAAAACTGAAAACACCAAAATACTTTTCTACCTGGTTATATCGGATTAGTTGGAACGTAGCGACAGATCAAAGGCGTAAATTAGCTAGAATTCAAGAAAAAACCAGTTTCAATGAAAAATCTTGGGAAAAAGAGCCGCTAAACCACAGCATATTGTCTGAGGTTCAGGATACGCCAGACTTAATGCACTTACATTATCAAGACATAGTACAAAGAGGTTTAGATAATCTCAGCTTCGATCATCGTGCCGTATTGGTTTTACATGACTTGGAAGACATACCTCAAAAACAAGTGGCAGAAATTCTGGATATACCTGTAGGAACAGTTAAATCCCGTTTATTTCATGCTAGAAACTTATTTAAAAAATTTCTCGAACAACAGGGAATATCTCTTTAGGATTGAATAATTTAGGATCATGACTAACTTACACAACGATAATAAAAATAATCTTGTCACTTTTCTGCGACACAATCGACCGATTCCGCCCAATGCTGATCCAGATTTAGAACAACGGCTGATCGACTCTTTAGAACCGCGCAAAACTGGTAAAAAACGCTATTACAAAACCGCCTGGACTATACCTGGCGCGATCGCTACAGGATTTTTATTTACTTCGGTGAGCTTTACCGTAAAGACTCCCCGAATGGCTCTTGAACCTAAAGATTTAGAAAACTTTTTAGTCAGAAATTGGCAAAATACCTTGAATAATCAGGGGTATTATGCCGTAGAAGAGACGGAAGCTTACTGGTTGTTGCCAACTGTTGCTGAATCACAGCCAGCTTTGTCCGTCTCTAGACATTAGCTCGATACTTTTTTGTACCTCAAAAATAAGATTTTTTATCTCCTTAATTTTATTGATGATTTTTCAGACTTTAATAAGAATAAGACGACGGCGATATTTATTGACGGCGATCGCTATAACATTTTTGATTATTTTGCTCTTTCCTGTTTTTGCTGGTTCGATGTTGTCTTTGCCAAACTTGCATGGCTACTCGATGAATCCAACTGCGATCGCCGATAATTCCTGGGAGGTGGCTCAGCAGAAACCGACTTTAAGCTTATTTCAACAGCTAAACCTGAGTAGCGAACAGCAACAGCAAATTAAACAAATTCATCTCCAATATCGACAAAAAATAATTAAGAAAAAGAACATTATTACCAGATTGCAGCAACAGCTATCAGATATGATGGTTGGAACTGAACCAGTAGAGTTGCTTCGGGCTAAAAATCAACAGTTGAATACCTTACACCAGGAAATGGGGTTATTGCATTTTGAAAGTATGTTGGCTACCAGAGAAATATTGACTCCTCAGCAGCGAGAAATGTTTAGGAAAATAGTTGATTCTCGATTTGCCAAATGATTTAAAACAATTTAGTTCCATTGACCAACGGTCCGTGCCGTCTCCGTCGTTTTATATGCCCGTGCATGATTTGCGACGCGAACTTCTAATCCTTTAGGACGCGGAGCGGTATGCTAAAGCATATGCTAAGCGGTATCCTTTAGGACTAGCCCGTGCATGATTAGCGCCTGGAGGCGCGTCCTTTGCGTCGTCCTTTAGGACGGCGGAGTAATCTGTGACTGAACCAATACCGTTATAATTTCTGTTTTCAAAAGTCTGATATATGTTAAGTTAGATATTGCCAATATCATGGTTAAAAATGCTGAACTAAGCAGCATTTGCCATGATTAATTAATACGCGGATGTGGTGGAATTGGTAGACACGCACGCTTGAGGGGCGTGTGGCTTACGCCTTGCGAGTTCGAGTCTCGCTATCCGCACTATTTTTCAGTACTATATTTAATATTATTAGCTAGAGTATAATTTTAACTTTTGACACTGTGTTATCAGAAAATCTAGCAGATAAATTAGACGGTATTAAAGCAACAGCAGCTTCTTTTTTTTTAGACGCTACTGATAAAGCAACATCTTTAGATGATTACTTGGTCGATAGTATCGGTAGTTCGGTTAGTAATCGCGTCGATGCTTGGTTAATAGATCACCCGTTTATATCCTGGTTAGTCGCTCATCCTTTAATTAGTTTGGTTAGCAGTCTGATCGCCATAGTTTTGACTATCAGGTTGTTAGTAACTGTTTATAGAGCGATCGCTAATGCCATAGATCGAATATGGCTTCAGATTTTGCGATCGCCTTGGTTATTACTCAAATTCTTCTTTGGCTGGGAAACTAAGCCTAAAACAGTTGCTGCTGCCAACACTACGATCACTAACTACGAAGTGACCAATAATCCTGAATACCTACAGGAAATTATGATTCGACTTGAGAAAATTCAACAGCAACAAGAACAGCTTATTCAAGATATTGCTATGTTAAAGCAACAACACCAGACTATTGAGCCAAAACAAATTCAATTGACTACAGAGAAAATTATAGGTGACAGAAATTAAAGTTGAGAGCGATCATTTTTCGTCTTTTAAAAATATTTGATAGCCAATCGCGGCAACAATACTAGCCAGAATCAAATACGCGATCCACATTCCGACAACAAAGCCAACTTTGATAACTGCAATACCTGCTACGACAAACGCCGAAAATTTGGCAAATTTTACTATTTTTCGAGCAAGTTTTTGAAAGGAGTTGGCGGATGGGTTGTGCTTTCTCGTCTGATATAAAGCAGGCTCCAAATCAACTTCAGGTTCATTTGTTCTCTGTTGTTGATATATTTCTGTTGCCAGCTCTCTAAGTCTTAATTCTCTCTCTTTTGCCTGTAATTGTGCTTCGCGAAGCTGATACTTTCTTTCTCTATCGTCGGTAGTAGTCATATGCTTTTACTTAATCATCAATTAATAATTTATCAATTATTAATTATTAATTACCAGAATTTACAATAGAAGCGATCGCTTCTATTGTGTAAATAAATATAATCTACAACTTCAATTGACTGTATGCCACAACCTTCTCCTGCCGAATAATTAGCCAGTTCAATTGTGGTTACGCAGGAGCAACTTTAGCCATCTTTTTTCCAGATATTGATGATGCTAGCTTTGGGAGGTGTTGATTCAGACTTAGACGAAGATGAAAACTATGGCATCTTCTCGTTATTTCTTAACCCCAGATTTACTTTACCGCTAAATGATCGCCGCAATAGTCTAGCGTTATTTCTCAGTCCTGGAATTGGCATATCTCAGCTATCTAGCAGCGTGGAGGATGAGATAGATGATTTTGACCGCACGACGATTATTGAGGACGATACTCGCTTTACTTGGCAAATCAAAGGTGGTGTAACTGTTCCTGTCAGCAGCAAATTTAGCATTTTAGGACAGGTTAGATATGCCAGTCAAACTGGAGATGACGCGATCGACTATTTTGGCACAGAATTGGGAGTCAATTTTGATTTTTAATGAAAGAGTGTAAATGGCAAATAGCTTAAAGCTTAGAGTTTATAACGATAAAAAGAAATTTTTGAGCAGTTCATTTAATAAGAAGAACAACGATCGCCAACTAGAAACAGGATGGAAAGATACCATTAAAATATTGATATACTTCATTGCTACATTTCATGCCAGAAAAAGATCACAGTGTAAATTTCCCGTCTCAAAATCGAGCAGATTTTTTTGTGGTTGGTATTGGTGCATCCGCAGGTGGACTTCGTGCTTTGGAGCAATTTTTTGAGCATCTGCCCAATGATACTGGGGCGGCTTTTGTCGTAATTCAACACCTCTCCCCACATTTTAAAAGTCTGATGAAGGAATTGCTAGAAAGATTTACTCGGATGGCAATCTATCGGGTGACACAAGGTATGGAGTTGCAGCCCAACTCAGTCTATTTGATTCCTCCTGGCAAGAATTTAAGCTTAAAAAATAATCAGCTACATCTGCTCAAACAAAAAGAGCGTGGTCGTCACGAACTTAATTTTCCGATTGATATTTTCTTAGAGTCTCTGTCTCGAACCATGATGGAAAGAGCCATTGGGATTATTTTGTCGGGAACGGGTAGCGATGGCACTAATGGCTTGCGAACAATTAATCAAGCTGGCGGATTTGCCATGGTACAAGATCCAGTAACGGCAGAATTTGACGGAATGCCTCGTACGGCGATCGCGACAGGAATTGTCGACCGCATCCTTGCACCGCCAGAACTGGCTGAGGTAATCGATCGCTTAGTCCGATTGCCTCACTTGCCGACTAAAGATAGTCTCAATTCGCTTAACTTGTTTGACCCAGACAGTTTGCAGCAGATCGCCACAATTATCGCTCGACACGAACAGACAGATTTTTCTCATTACAAAACTAGCACTCTTTCTCGACGTATTCATCGCCATTATCTAATTAGTGGCTGTCGCGATCTAAATCAGTTTATCCGTCTTCTAGAAACCTCTGCCGAAGAACGCTCAATGCTGCGCCAGAATTTGCTGATTAGCGTAACTCAATTTTTTCGCGATCGCCCTGCCTGGGATTTTTTAGCCAACAACATAATTCCTCAATTAATTGCCAAAGCCCAGCCACAGGAAGAGATACGCTGCTGGGTAACAGCTTGCGCTACAGGTGAAGAAGCCTATTCTTTGGCAATGCTGCTTGATGAAGCGGTAGGCAATTCAAAAAAGCCAATTAGATTTAAGATTTTTGCTACTGATATCGATCAAGCTGCTTTAGAAAAGGCAGCGCAGGGTGTTTATCCGCGAACAGTCGTTAACGATCTCAGCCCCGAACAATTAGAACAATATGTTGCCCTCAAGGATAATTCTTGCCAAATAGTGCGTCGGTTAAGAGAAAAAATATTATTCACGTCCCACGACTTAACCAAAGACATTGGATTCACCCGCCTGAATTTGATTAGCTGTCGCAATATTTTAATTTATTTTCAACCACAATTGCAGCAGCAAGTACTACGTAATCTGCACTTTTCTTTACTCGCCAAGGGAGTTCTGTTTTTAGGCGAAGCCGAGACTTTGGGCTACATTGAACCTGAATTTCAAACTCTTGCCCAAAAAGCCAAAATTTATCAGAAAAAGCGAGACGTTAAGCTAAACAACCCCGCAAAAAACTTCGAGAAAATTTCTCACCAACTGCCATCCTATTTTCCGACAAAAATTAGTAGCGAAGCTTTTCTTGAACCGATACTAGAAAAAACTTTCAGTGCTTTTCTCGCTAAACATCAAGCAACCTGCTTTTTGGTCGATCGCCAATACAAGCTGTTCCACAGCTTCAACAACGGCATCGAAGTTCTGAAAATGCCTTTGGGTAGAACAACCACAGATATTACCAAGTTGATTGTCAGCGATCTACATTTGCCATTAATTACTGCCCTGCATCGGGCTAAACAAGAGCGATCGCCAATATCCTATCTGGGAATTAAAGTTAAGCATCAAAATCAATCGCGCAATTTTAAACTGGAAGTTACCTATAACGAAAGTAATAAACTAGCCGATGACTTTTTTAGCATTATTATTCAAGAAGGCGAAATTCCGCGACAGGCTTCAGGAGAAAGATTTGAAGTTGAACTGGAAGCTTCTCAACGAATTGTCGAATTAGAGTATGAACTACAGCAAACCCGCGTTAATCTTCAGTCAGTAATTGAAGAATTAGAAACTACCAACGAAGAACAGCAGGCAACCAATGAAGAATTAACTGCTGCCAATGAAGAACTGCATTCGGTTAACGAAGAATTATACACTGTTAATACCCAATATCAACTAAAAATTGAAGAATTAACCGAGTTGAATAACGATGTCGATAATTTACTGCGGAGTACGGACATTGGCGTAGTTTTTCTCGATCGCGACTTAAAAATTCGTAGGTTTACTCCCGCAGCTACTGTAGCGATCAACCTATTAGAAGCCGATATTAACCGTCCCCTAGAACATATTACTCACAACCTCGACTGCCAAGATATGATGCAGCTTTTACAAGGGGTAATTAGAAGTCACAGGGTTGTAAATCGAGAAGTAAAGCTAGTTAAAAACGATTTTCATCTGTTGATGCGGGTTAATCCCTATCTATTAGAAAATGGTCAATTGGATGGGGTAGTAATATCTTTTATCGATATCAACGAACTTAAAACTATTCAAAAGCAGATTGATCTAGTCAATCAAGATTTACAGAAATCTCAACTACAGTTGCGCCAGCTAAATCAAGAGCTAGAAGCCAGAGTAGAAGAGCGTACTCAGGCTTTACAAAAATCCGAAGCGAGACTAAGAGCAATTTTAGAAACAACTACATCGATAATTTATCTCAAAGATGTTGCAGGACGCTATCTTTTGGCTAATCGCCAGTGTATAGAGACATTAGGTATCACTGAGGCGGAAATTTTGGGTAAAAGCGATCGCGACTTCTTTCCCGAACAAATTGCTGCAAGTCTAATTAGTAATGACCAGCAAGTCTTAGCCTCTAAGTCGGTTCTGAAGTTTGAAGAACAGGCACTCACAGCCGATAACCGTCTGCATAGCTATATTTCTACTAAAGCACCTTTACTTGATGAACAAGGAGAAGTTTACGCCATCTGTGCTATTTCTACCGATATTAGCGAACTGAAGCATACCGAAGCCGAACTGAGAGAAAGCGGGGAGCGCGAAAGCACTATTCTTAAAATAGTCGAAAAAATCCGCGAAACTTTTGATTTAATTGAAATATTTCAAAATACGACTCAACAGTTACGAGCAACTTTAAAATGCGATCGCCTCGTTCTCTATCGTTTTAATCCCGATTGGAGTGGAGAATTTGTTGCCGAATCTGTAGCCGAAGGCTGGACTTCCCTCCTCAAAAGTGAATTGAAAACTAGCTGGAAAGATACCTGTTTACAGGCGACTCAAGGAAGTCACTACCAAGACTATCACACCTTTGTCATTAATGATGTTGCCCAGGCCAAGTTAAGCCACTGCCATCGAATTATGTACCAGAAAATTCAGGCGAAATCTTTTTGTATTATACCTGTTTTTCGAGGCAAACAACTTTGGGGACTGCTTGCTGCTTACCAAAATCAAAGTCCTCGCCAGTGGAAAGAAGGAGAAATTCGTTTACTAACTCAAACCAGTATTCAGCTAGGTATTTCTTTAGCCCAGGTAGATTTATTTACCCAAATTGAAAACCAATCCCAGCAGCTACAGCAGGCAAAAGAAGCAGCCGAAGCTGCTAATCAGGCTAAAAGCGCATTTATTGCCCACACTAGCCATGAATTGCGTACCCCTTTGAATGCTATTTTAGGATTTGCCCAAATTTTACAGCGCGAATCAGAAAATATCGAGACTAGAAAAAGAGGTATTGAAGTAATCAGACAGTCTGGTCAAGATTTGCTGACTCTGATCAACGATATTCTTTATGTTGCCAAGATTGAAGCAGGTAAACTTAATTTAGAACTACGCGACTTTATTTTCCCCTCATTTTTAGCTAACTTAGCTGATATTATCCGTGTCCGCTGTCAGCAAAAAGCGATCGCGTTTGAGCATCAGATCTTGTCTGACCTGCCTAAGGTAGTTAAAGGAGATGAAACTCGCCTGCGTCAGCTATTGTTTAATTTATTGAGCAATGCCGTCAAGTTTACCCATCAAGGTAAAGTTATTTTTAAAGTCGGTTTCGTCAAAGATTTTCCACCCGAATCAAGGTTATCTTTTGAGCCAAGTAATGCAGACGAGATCCGTTTCTATATTGAAGATACAGGTAGCGGTATTTCTCAAGCTAAAATAAAAGAGATCTTTTTACCTTTTTATCAGCTAAACTCCCATCAATCATCTCAGGAAGGAACGGGTTTAGGTTTAACTATTAGCAAGAGTTTAGCCGAACAAATGGGTAGTCAGATCGAGGTAACCAGCGTTGTGGGACAGGGTAGTGTTTTCTGGTTTGATTTAACTTTTCCTGTGGTAGAAACTGCTGAAGCAACTTCAATCAACAACTATATAGAGCTGGATATTACAGGTTATACAGGTCAGAAACAGCAAATTTTAGTAGTAGACGATTTAGATAACAATCGTGAGGTGATCGTAGATTTTCTGACACCTTTAGGTTTTGATGTTGTCGAAGCCAAGTCAGGAGAAACGGCGATCGCTTTAATTGAGCAACATCAGCCTGACCTCGTATTATTAGATCTAATAATGCCCAAAATGAAAGGCTGGGAAGTAACCCAACGTCTCAGACAAGAATCTCGCTTTGAGCGGCTTCCCGTAGTTATGGTTTCTGCCAGCACACTAGCTACAGACGAATCAAGCTGCTATCAGGCAGGAGCAAGCAATTTTCTGGCAAAACCCTTGAACTTTAAACAACTATTGCAGGTTATCGAACAAAACCTCGAATTAGAATGGATTACTAGCGATGGTATGAAGCGATCGCTAATTCAGCAATCATCAGCGCAAAATAGTCCAGATACCGCTTTAGTGATTCCTCCTAGTCAAGAATTAACCAAAGTTTTAGATTTAGTCATGCAGGGAGATATCCGCAGTACTATATCCCGTGCCAACTCCTGGTCAAATCGACCTGAATTAATCCCTTTTGCCCAGCAGGTTAGCCAATTAGCTGAAAGTTGCCAGCTAAAAAAACTCAAAGAATCAATTCGTCAGCACCTAGAATCAAAGTAAATTTAATTAACCTCAGTTCGGATTAAGGCAATTTAAGGGTTATGAAAGCTAATTGCTAATCGCTAATGCGAAGCGAAGAACGCGATATGCCCGTGCATGATATGCCAATCGCGGATTCACGGATAAACCGCACTCCGCCCTTCGGTCTCGAAGCTTATCCTAAAGGATATGCCCTAAAGGATTCCCTTCGGTCTCGGAGCGGTATCCTTTAGGACTAGCCCTAAAGGATTAGCGCCTGGAGGCGCGTCCTTCGCGTCGTCCTTTAGGGCTAGTCATGCTCGGGCATATCCTTTAGGGGACTTTTATACAGCAAGATCTAAAACGGATCGGGATCAATCCACTACTAAATCATAAATATTTGTAACGTCTTGCTAAAGAACTAGACTAAAATCATTGAAAATCATTGCCAAATATTGCCAAAAAAGTTTTTTAATAAACCAGTTTTTCAAACTACTACAAATAGCGAGCGCTTTCTATGTTGACCTATAAAAAACTATTAACCCGCACCAGTTATCCAAACTTAACAAGACTGCTTAGAAGTGAGTCTGGAGAAAATTCTTTAGTTAACCAAAAATCAAAACTAGAGCCAGCAGATAAATTAAACTATTATGATTTGAAAGATTTTGCCCTACAGACAAAAATTGAAGATCGAGCTTCAAAAACAGACAACCTAACAACTACTTCGGCAACAATTTTAATCGTAGACGACACCCCTCATAATTTACAGGTATTATTTGCTTATCTAGAAACCGCAGGGTTCAAAGTTTTACTGGCACAAGATGGGGAAAGCGCACTGCAAATAGCCCAATCTCAAACTCCCGATCTAATTTTGTTAGATGTGTTGATGCCTGATATCGATGGTTTTGCCACCTGTAGTCAGCTCAAAGCTCAAGCATCCACCAAAGAGATACCCGTAATTTTTTTAACGGCTCTTTCGGAAACAGTTAATAAAGTTCAAGGCTTTAAGCTGGGAGGAGTTGACTATATCACTAAACCGACTGAACAAGAAGAGGTTTTAGCTCGGATTCAAACCCACCTCAATCTACAGAGAATGCGTCAGGCTTTAGCAGCACAAAATAAAAAACTACAGCAGACGCTAAATTTTGAGGCCCTAATTAGACGTATTACTGATAAACTGCGTGATAGCCTCGATGAAACCTACTGTCTACGAGTAGCTACCAAAGAACTAGCCACAGTCCTCAATCTTAGTAGCTGTCAGGTTGAGCTTTATGATGCTCAGCAGGTAACGGCAACTATTGTTTATGAACACAACGTTACTTTACCCTCATGCCAAGGAGAAACCAGGCAAATTAATGATTTTCCCGAACTATATCAACAGCTATTACAAAAATATCCTATACAGCTAGTTGAACCGATTCCCCAGTTTAATCCTCAAGGGATTCAGGTGACTCGCCTTGCCTGTCCTATTTTTGACGATCGCAATATTATTGGTAATCTTTGGGGACTCAAACCCCCAGGAGAATTATTTACCTCTTTAGAAATTCGTCTGATGCAGCAGGTAGCTTCTCAATGTGCGATCGCAATCCGCCAGGCGAGACTATACGCCAATTCTAATCGCCAGGTTGCCGAGTTGGCTAAGCTTAACCAAATCAAAGATGATTTTCTCAAAACTGTTTCCCATGAATTAAAAGCTCCCATGAGTAGCATTCAGTTAGCGGCTCAAACCCTCGAAAATCTGCTCAATACCAAACAAAATCCTTCACAATCTCCACTGTTCAAAAGAGTTCTCCAAATTTTCTATCAATCATGCCAACGACAAAAAAAACTAACCGACGATTTGCTGACGATCTGTTATGTAGACGCTAAAGCTAAAGTTGTTCAACCTGAATTGATTGAACTTAACCCTTGGCTGACCAATTTGATTAGACCATATTTAAAACCAATCAAAAAACAACGAAAATTAATTCTGGATTTAGCTACCCAAAAGTTGCAGATCTTTGCCGATCTGGCAATTCTAGAGCGCATTACTCAAGAATTGCTCAACAACGCTTATCAATATGCTCCAGTAGATGGTGAAATCATACTTCAAACTCTGGTCACAAAGTCTGAAGTATCAATCCGTATTATCAATACGGGTATAGAAATCTCCCCAGAAGAACAAAAGCTGATTTTTGACCAGTTTTATTGTATTCCTCACGAAAATTCTAGGAAAAACGGCGGCACAGGTTTAGGATTAACCTTGGTCAAAAAACTGGCAGAAACGCTCAATGCTTCGGTCGAATTTGAAAGTAATTCCCAAAGAACTATGTTTGGGCTCAAATTTCCCTTGGAATCTAATTAAATATCAGTTTGGGTTTTTGTCGTTTACCTACGGTCACAATGAGTAAAAATGAGTAAATATCAGTCTGCGGTTTTTAGCCCGTAACTCTAGAAATCAGACCGCTATTGACGAACAAATATTAACTACGGTTGTAATATCTTTAATAATATTTAAAGCATTGACGCAGCTTAAAAACTTTATCAAACAGCTAAATGGTAAATAATTATGATGGCGCAGTTTGTGTTGTACGGCAGGAGAAAAACTTTTGCAGCTATTTAAACTAAAAGAGTGGACAGGAAACTACCGAGGAGACTTATTAGCCGGTGTTCTGGTGGCTCTGGCCTTAATTCCCGAGGCGATTTCTTTTTCCATCATTGCAGGAGTCGATCCCAAAATAGGACTCTATGCTTCTTTTATTATTGCCATCATTACAGCTATTTTTGGTGGTCGCCCAGGAATGATCTCCGCTGCTACTGCTGCTACTGCTTTGTTAATGTATCCTTTGGTGTCATCAGTAACCGAAAGTGGTAGAGATGGATTACAGTATTTATTTGCTGCTTCAGTGTTGGCAGGTATTCTCCAGCTATTATGGGGCGTAATCAAACTAGCGAATCAGCTCAAATTTGTTTCTCGCGCCGTGATGATTGGGTTTGTCAACGCCTTAGCTATCTTGATTTTTATGGCTCAGTTACCAGAAATAACGGGAGAAAATGCTTCTTTCGCCATCTATGCAATGGTAGCTGGTGCTTTGGCAATTATTTATTTACTGCCCCGCTTGACTACAGCTATTCCTTCTCCTTTAGTCGCAATTCTGGTAATTACGCCGATCTCGATATTTGCTAATAGCGGTGTTCCTACTGTTGGCGATCGCGGAGAATTACCCGCTACTTTCCCTGGCTTTAGCATTCCTCAAGTACCTTTTACCTGGGAAACGCTACAGATTATCTTTCCTTATGCGATCGCTATTTCTTTAGTGGGTTTATTAGAGTCTTTTCTAACTGCCAATGTAGTAGACGATCTAACTGATACCCCTAGTAATAAGAACCAAGAAGCCTATGGTCAGGGAATAGCTAACGTTGTCAGTGGTTTATTCGGCGCAATGGCTGGTTGCGCCATGATCGGTCAGTCGGTAATCAATATTAAGTCTGGAGGACGAACTCGTCTTTCGACTCTTAGTGCAGGAGTCTTTCTGTTACTTTTCATGCTGTTTTTGGGAACACAGGTGGAAAAAATTCCGATGGCAGTATTAGTCGCAATCATGATTATGGTGTCTATCGGTACGTTTAACTGGTCTTCTCTGAAGCAACTGCGCAAAATTCCTCGTAGCGAAACTGCCGTCATGATCACTACTGTAGTTATGACGGTCTTTTCCCACAACTTAGCGGTGGGAGTGTTCAGCGGTGTCGCTTTAAACGCGCTGTTGTTCTCCCGCAAGATTGCTCAGTTGGTATTTGTCGATAGCCTGATTGACCCCCAAAAAGAAAAGCGAGTTTACAACGTTGGTGGTCAGATATTTTTTGTCTCAGTTAATCAATTTCTCAACTCTTTTGGCTTTAAAGAAGACGTTGAGTCGGTCAAAATCGACCTAACTCATGCTCATTTATGGGATCAATCGGCGATCGCTGTACTAGATAAAGTAGTACTTAATTTTCGCCGTAATGGTGCAGAGGTTCAAGTGGTCGGATTAAATGAGGCTAGTGCAACTTTAGTTGATAGGTTGGCAGTACATGACAAATCAGACTCTCTAGAAGACTTAGCCAGTCATTAATGGTGCAATCTTGACATTTTCCAGCAAATTTAAGTGAGGGTCAACAATCGCTCAGCAAATAAGCACCAAAATAAGGACAAATCACAATTTTAAATTGAAAACATGACAAATAGACTAATAATTGTTTTGCAAGATCATTTAATAGCGATCGCAATTGGGGACTTAATCATTTAAGTTTAATTATTTTCTCATCCAAATATTTATTATTATATGCTCAAATTTTATAGCCGTATCTGTCAACAATATTTGTTGCTAAGATTAACATATCTTGGTCTTTGGTAAGACATAATCACTTGCTAAATATGTCAACATACATTCAATGTTACCTAATTTTGTTGTCAAAAAATAAAGTTTTAGTTGATATATTACCGTAGATATAAAAGCATAATTATGAAGCTCAGTATTGGTATTCTTGCTCATAACGAAGCAGATTCTCTGCCCATTTTGTTGCGTTCGCTGTGGCAGCAAAGCTGGCTGCAAGATCTCAATCGCGAAAATTTTGTGGAAATTATCGTTATTCCTAATGGCTGCACAGATAATACGGCAGAAGTAGCACAAGAAATTTTAACCAAGCTTGCCACAAAGGCAAATCCAGATTTACTTCAGTGGAAAGTTTGTCAAGTAAATGAACCAGGTAAAAGTAATGCTTGGAATTTATTTGTCCATCAATTTTCGGCTGACGATACTGATTTCTTCTGTTTGATGGATGCGGATATTCAACTATATGCTCCTGATACATTAGCCAAAATGCTAGACATATTAGTACAAAATCCCGAGTATTGGATCTCTCTAGATCGACCAATCAAAGATGTTGAATTAAAAAAGAATAAGAACTTTCTGGAAAAGCTTTCGGTAGCAGTTTCCAAATCTTCTAATGAAGGTCAATTATATATTTGTGGACAACTTTATTGCGCTCGCGCCTCAGTATTACGTAGTATGTGGATGCCAGCAGGTTTGCCCGTAGAAGATGGGTTTTTAACTCAAATGGTCATTAGTGAAAACTTTACCCTAAAAAATCCTACTTTTGACAAAAGAATTGTCAGGGTAACAGAAGCATCTCACATTTTTGCAGCTTACACCAATCCTTGGGAATTGATTAATCATGAGGTTAGAGTTGTCGTTGGTATAGTGATTAATAGTTTTCTAACTTGTTATTTCCAAGAAAGATGTAACCAAAAGCTAACAGCGGGTAAGCTAATTGCCAAAATGAATTCAGAAAACCATTTCTGGCTCAACGATTTTGTCAAAAATTCTATACCAAAAAGAAGCTGGTGGATTATTCCAATTTCTTTAGTTTTCCGTCGCTATAGGTCTTTAAAAAACCATTCTCTATTTAAAGCCTTGTTACGAATTCCGATCGCTACTTTGGCATTTATAGTTGACCTGGTTGTCTTTATTCGTGCCAATAGCAAGCTGCATGGCGAAGTGATTACCAATTATTGGTAAAATTGACGGTTAAAATATCTTCTTAGTCAGCTACTTAACAACTAATTGCAACTATCGTAGTATATGATGACATCCCATTAAAGATTAAGCTAAAAATGATGACGTTTATTTTTCTAAGTAGATCGCAACTTTTGTAGGATATCGTGGCTAATTGGGACTTGGGTAGATTTTGGCAGACCTTAACTTATTTTGAGATTATTCCTAAAATTGATTTTTGGCAACGGCTATTTCAGCCTAGCCAATCACAATCTAATCGACATACAAATATGGTAATTCTGGTAGCAGGCGCAACGGGTGGAGTTGGTAAACGGGTAACCAAAAAGTTACTCGCACAAAATTATCGCGTTAGAGCTTTGGTTAGAAACGCAGCCAAAGCCAAAGAAATTTTAGGAGAGCAAGTAGAGTTATTTGAAGCAGATATAACTATTCCCGAAACTCTCAATCCAGCAATAATGCAGGGTGTCAACGCGGTAATTTGTTGTACGGGGACAAAAGTACAGCCAGTCGAAGGAGATACACCAACGCGAGAAAAATATTACCAAGGGATTAAGTTCTATTTACCAGAGGTGGTAGATACACCTGAACTAGTTGAATATGAGGGAATTAAAAATTTAGTCCAGCTTGTCTCACAATACATTCAGGCTGCTACAGATAAAATAATTTTTGACTTTACTAGCCCTAGCTTCAATCTTAAAGAAATCTGGGGTGCAGTAGACGATGTGGTCATGGGAGGAGTAAGTCAAAGCAATTTTCGTTTATTAGACAATAAAGCGGTTTTTTCAGGTATTGTCTCTACGGATAACAATGGTGGTTTTGCCTCAGTACGCACTCGCAATTTTGAGCCCCCAATGGATTTATCAGATTATGAAGGTATTGAACTAAAAGTAGTAGGGGATGGAAAACGCTATAAATTTATTACTCGCTGCGAAGGTAAATGGGACGGGATAGGTTATTGTTATTCATTTGATACAGTTTATGACTTCGCGACCACTATTCGTATTCCTTTTAAGGATTTGATTCCCGTGTTTCGTGCCAAAACTGTTGAGTCAGCAACTCAATTAGATTCTGAAAAAGTTTACTCGATGCAGTTGATGTTAAGTAAGTTTGAATACGATGGCGAACTAAATCCCAAGTTTGAAGCAGGTTCTTTTCAGCTAGAGGTTGAGTACATCAAAGCTTACGGAGGTAAAGCCAAACCTCAGTTAGTTCAAATAAGTTCGGCAGGAGTAACTCGTCCTAATCGTCCAGGAATTAACTTAGAAGCAGAACCTCCTGCGGTGCGGATGAATGAGCAGCTAGGAGGAATCCTAACCTGGAAGCTGCGGGGAGAAGAAGCCATCAAATCTAGTGGTTTAACCTATACTATTGTTCGTCCCTGCGCCTTAACCGAGCAACCTGGAGATAAGACTCTCTATGCCGAACAAGGAGATAACCTAAAAGGACAAGTAAGTAGAGATGCCATAGCCGAACTCTGTATCCAGGCAATGAACTTACCCGAAGCGGTAAATAAAACTTTTGAAGTAAAAGAAGAACAGCAAGGTGAAACTAACTGGATCGAGCTATTTAGTAATTTAGAATCAGATGATTGATTGAAGTAAAATGCGATCGCCATTTTAGGAAATAATGTATTTATCTCTAATAAAGTTGACAATTTCTCTCTCCGTTTGTGAATAAGTAATTGTCAACAGCTTTTTGGCATCTTTTTGCAGTTGACTATAATCTATTTGTGATTCTAATTCTTCAATCTCAATCCCATCAAAAACTTCTTCCGCAGCTTGTCTAATTGCCGTGAATAATTTGTTTTGATAATGTTCATCCCATTCATATATATAGTTAGATTTTTTACCTGACCTATTCCTAATTTGAATCTGCGTTACGCTGTTGATGATTGAGTTACGCCAGCTACGAGTTACTCTTTGCTCTACTTGAATTTTAATTAAGTGAACCAGCAAAACTACCAAAAAACTTTCCAAGGTATTAATTTTATCTTGACGGCTTATAGTTTCTAGCTCATCAACAATAGCTAACGCAGCAATTAAATCTCCCTTGACTATTTGTTCTTTTAGTTCTAGTAATTCTTCCATGTTTAGACAATAAACACTAATTCACCGATCATAATTCTATTGTTTAACTACCAGCAAAACAGACTTTATCGGTCTTTGGATCTCATTTCCCTCTGAATCTACCCTGCCGTAAATCGCCTGACCATCATAATAAAGAGAAGCCGAACTTCCTCCATCAAGGTTCATTGCTTTAACCACCCCAAGGCTAGATAAAACATTAGCAAGTTCTGGAAGAGTTATACCCGAATTTAAGGGTTGATCTGGCTGCTGCGCCACCATCGCCAAAATCACATCACCTTTTTTAGTAATACCTACCGCACTTCTGGCATTTAAACTCTCATTAGCGATCGCATCACGAATCTTTTTCCCATCTTGATAGGCGATAAATCCTTCGGCTACGGAATTATCTTGAGGTAATAAACCAGGGCCTCCCCCTAAAGACTCAATTAAGGTACAATTAGTAGGTATGGGTGATAAATGTAGCTGAATATCGTATTGCGTCTTCGAGCCACAAGTGTAGCGACGAAATTCAGCACGATTAAATATTTTTCTTAGGTATTGCTTGAGATCGGGATTATCTACCAGCCTTTCATTAAAGCGCGGATCGACAATAATCTGGGATTGCTGAACAATAAAGGAAGTAGTCTTCTGATTTACGGGATCGAAATAACCACCGTTAATCGCCGCCACTATCTTATCCTGCTTATCTGAGGCAAATTCTGGGATAGCTTGTAGTTCACCAGATAGAGCAGGACTAACTAAATAGTTACTGTTGTGGGGAATAGTAACCGTATGAATAGTATATTGCGATCGCTCGATAGTTTGATAGTGGATCTGCTTATCCGATGTTGATTGAGCCTGAAAGCTTACGGCAAGAGATAAAACCATGCCCAAAAAAACTAAAGCTGTAATAACCCGTCCAGGCTGTTTCATATATAATAATTTTTTCTTACTAGCTGGCACTTTTATTAGGATAGTAAATCAAACCTACCCCAGCCTTATTTTCACGAGTAAAGATAGCTTTAGTAGCAATTAAGTCTTTGAGATGAATCTGAATCATTGAGATAGGACGATTGAGGATTTTATTCATTTCCTTAATTGTTATCCCTGTGCTTCTGGCTTGAATTAGCTGTAAAATTTGCTCCTGGGTACGAATACCAGGACTAGCACTAATAATATTTATTTCGATCACGAAATTACATTCCTTTGAGCATTTGCTGAAGCAATGTCAAAGATTGTTCAATATATCTAAGACAACCTACAGCTATCCCCGCAGTTATATCCGCTATGTTGATAAATGACGACTGAGAATATACCTAGAACAATTATTTTCATCCCAGCTTCATATTCTTGACTGCAACGATAATTAAAAAATTAACCATGAACGAACTAGAAATATCGGCTTTTGATCGCAAAATGATGCAAAACTGCTTGCAGTTGGCACAACGCGCAGCAGGAAGAACTTCGCCTAACCCCTTAGTCGGTTCAGTAATAGTTAAAAATGGTGAAATTATCGGTGAAGGCTTCCATCCAGGAGTAGGACAACCCCATGCTGAAGTATTTGCCTTAAAAAATGCAGGAGAACAAGCCAAAGGTGCAACGGTGTATGTAAATCTAGAACCCTGTAACCATTATGGTAGAACACCACCTTGTTCCGAAGCCTTGATTAAAGCACAGGTAGGCAAAGTAGTTACGGGAATGGTCGATCCCGATCCTCGTGTTGCGGGAGGAGGAATCCAAAAACTACGAGATGCAGGAATAGAAGTAATAGTTGGTGTCGAAGAAACCGCCTGTCGCCAACTCAATGAAGCCTTTATCCATCGCATACTTCATCAACAGCCTTTTGGTATTTTCAAATATGCTATGACTTTGGATGGTAAGATAGCTGCTACAACAGGACATAGTGCTTGGGTAACGGGAAAAGCTGCGCGACATTTAGTACATCAGGTAAGAAGTACTTGCGATGCGGTAATTATTGGAGGAAACACAGTACGTCAAGATAACCCCAACTTAACCACCCACGGCGTAAGCGAACATAATCCTCTGCGAGTTGTGATGAGTCGCAGTCTAGATTTACCCAGCGACTGCAACCTATGGAATACCGATATTGCACCAACAGTAATCTTCACCGAAAATAATAATAACTCTACACTGCAAAAAGAATTGAACACTAAAGGAGTAGATATTATTACCGCTGCTGCACTTACTCCCAAAATAGTTATGGAACATCTATACCAACAGGGAATATCCAAAGTTCTATGGGAATGTGGCGGAACATTGGCAGCAAGAGCGATCGCCGATGGTACAATTCAAAAAGTAATGGCATTTATCGCCCCCAAAATCATTGGTGGAACATCTGCACCATCTCCCATTGGCGATTTGGGTTTAAATCTGATGACTGATGCACTGCAATTAAAAGAAATTGAAATTCAAGCGATCGATTCTGATATTTTAATTGAAGGTTACATACGCTCATAACTGGAATACTTCGAGCAAAAATTAGTCATTTCTTTGTTCCTACTCTATTAGCGTGTCTAGGCTAAAATGCGGGGCTGATTCCCCCAAGCTTGGAAGTTAGGGGGCTGAAAATAATTCTTAATACCCAATAAATTAATTTAGACGCGCTACTAGTTTTTGTTGAGCTTGAAGATAACTTTTCAATTTTCTGCTAATTTTGTGCTTTTTGCTCATCCCACTGAAACATCTATTGATTTTATAAAATGAGCTGTTTTTTTGCCTTAACTACTGATGTTTAACCAGCTAAATCCTCCAAACTTGGGGGACTTTTAAACTTGGGTTGCTTAACTAAATTTTTTCTAAAAAGCTAACGGCTAACAGCTATTAGCTAATAGCTTCAAAACCAAAGTAATTTACCTGATATTTATCTCAGCTTTACCTGAAAATCAGTGTCTTCACGAATTTACACTCCTTAATTTTTCCAATTATATTAGGACGGTAATAGTATAAATGGAGACAATTGTAGGTAAAGTTAAATACTTTTAAATTTGCTAATAATACTAAATTATGTTCGCAGAGGTTACTTTTTAAATGCCCCCTAAATCCCCCAAGCTTAGGGGACTTAAACAAGTTTATGCTTGGTCATGAAACTGACTTATATAAATCCGATTTAGTATAAAAATTCGCTTAGATAGTAAATAAATATTTTTAGTTTGATATATAAAAAACTTTCCCTAATATGAAAAATAAAGAGGTTTACAAACTTTTAAAAAAAAATAAACTTAATTTAAATTCTGGTTTTACTTTAACCGAACTACTTGTTGGTTTAGTTATGAGTATTTTTGTCATTGGCGCGTTAGGCTTTGGTTTGATGACAGTATTAGGAACTACTCAAAGTGAAAATTCTAAAGTACAAGCTAGAACTGAAAACTCTCGTGCTTTAGATTTTATTTCTGATGAAGTTAGACGAGCTAGAAATATTGAAACAGATGCTACTGGTTCTGGTAAGACTTTTAATCCTAGTGTAGAAACTGTAGTTTTAGTACTAAACATTCCAGAAATAAGCTCTACAGGAAAAATAGTTTATTATCTCAAGTCCAATAGCGGTACAAATTGGAAAGGACCTCAAGTTTTATACAGATGGGGACCTCCATTAGACGCAAAGGGAAATTATACTACTGGAGCATGGGGCGAACAAGCCTTAATTGATGGTATCAATAATACGACTGTAGCCACACCTTGTACTTCTGGTGGAACAGTGACACCATCGACACCAGCTACTCCTACTGGTTTTTATGCTTGTATTACTGGTGCTAATACAGCGCAGTTATTTCTCACAGGACAAACCAAAACTGCTAGTGGCGTAAATAATGATAGCCAAACCAATGACACTCAGGTTGTAGCTAGAGCTAGAGAAACTCTTGGAAACAAAACAGATACAAACAATTCTGTTACTTGGAGTTTTAAAGACCTGGGGGGTAAATATGGATGTCAATCAGGTGTCGCGGATAGTAACTGGAATATGCAAACTAACTTTGGGACGAATACTACCAACCTAAATGCTGATACTACCTCCTGGACTCAAGATGTTAATAAACAACCCCAACCTATAGCAATTAATACTGCTCTACCGCTAGTGATCACTGCTACTCCTACTCCTTTTCCTTCTCCTTTTGATCCTTCAAATTGTAATAGCAGAGGAAATCCAGGTACGGGCAGTTTGGATCTTAATCCTTCTTCAGCGACTGTCAAAGTATCTCACGCCATAGATTTTGGTAACCCGATAACTTTTAATGGCGATTGCGACCCAAGTCTTGTGGGCTGTAGTTCACCTAGGAATCAACCAAGAGTTAAAGGCGATTTAAATCAAACTGTTCAATTTTTTAAAAAAGGTTATGAAATTCCCACGAATTATGGAGGTTACGATGCGAATAATAATGGAAATTTACTCGATCCAGGAGATCAGCCATCTTTAGGAAAGTTTTTGTATGACCAAGGTATGGCAATTCCTGTAAGTGGTGATCCTAATAGCCTTACAACAACGTTTAAAATTCCAACTTCTTCTTCAGAAATAGATAGTTTTTTGGCATCAACAGCAGCATCAAGTTTGACATCAGCACAGAGGAACGCATTCAAACTTTTAGGAGACGATCAGCGTATTATTGCTTTTGAAGTAGGTCAACTTTATCCTGACAGGAATAATGACGGTAGTGCGATTACTGGGAACAAAAATCCAGGGTTTGATCTGCAAGATAATATCTTTGTTGTCACATCAGATGTGTTTAAAAAGAAATTTGCTCCTAGTTGTTTTTCTGATGGTAAGTGCAATCCTAGTACGGGTAAACCCAACCCACAATAAGATAATAAAAGATTTGGTAAGTTGGGTTGAGGCATAAAAACTCAACCCAACCTAACTCATGAGTCAATAATTATTGTTTATTACGTTTTTAAGATCAAATTAAACTGTCTTTACCGCAGATTAATATTAGAGTAGGGGCGAACGGCCGTTCGCCTTTACTACAATGACAATAATGTGTTGTATTGTGTCTCGCTTTCTAATTAAATTGGTATGACACGGACATTACTAATTTTTTGGTTTACCAGTTCGTTTACTCTTTGATAGGGTACGCCAATTGCTAGGGCTAGTGCTTGCTGAGTAATTTGCATTGGCTCTAAAAACTCTTTAAGTAACATTTCTCCTGGATGAGTTGACGATCAATATTTGAGTATTTTCATAAACTAATTTTTAATTATAATTAACTATTTCTATAAGAGGTAGCTAAAGCAGAGAAAGAATCAAAAACCAATCCATTAAGCAATTTTATAAAACTTGGGTACAAAAATTAGTCTAGAGCGATCTTTAGCTAATTTTTGCTTTCTTTTATGAGGCATAGGGTTCTATTTCTATGAGGCTTTTTCCTAATTTCCTCTTTGCTTCCATCAATTCATAAGCATTTTGTAATCTCAAAAAATATCCTTCCGATAATCCAAAATAACGGCATAATCTTAAATCTGTATCTGCCGTTACTCTTCTTGTACCGTTGACTATTGCATGAATTCTATTTGAGGGTACGGCAATCACTTTAGCTAAAGCATTTTGACTCATTCCTATTTCTAATATAAATTCTTCTTTTAATATTTCTCCCACCGTCGGATTTTTTAACCATTGTTCATCGTCCATTTATTTCTCCTTAGTGATAATCCACAATTTCTACTTTGTTGGCACTACCTTGATTCCAGACAAAACATATTCTCCACTGTTGGTTAATTCTAATACTATATTTTCCTTTTCTATCTCCTTTTAACATTTGTAAGTGAGAATTCCCCCTCAAAGCGACGTAACAAAGTTTAGTAAGGGATGATAACGAACTAGAACTAGAGTGCGGATTATTTATCTAGAGTAATTCTATCATTATATGATATGATGGTAATAATGATTAGACAAGCACAGAAAGTACGAATTTATCCGACTGACGAGCAAAAGCAGCAACTAGCAGGTGCTATGGGTTGTTCTCGCTGGTGGTGGAATTTTGCTCTCAATAA